>JBMTAX010000277.1:0-4991 GCA_049429145.1 Myxococcota bacterium | reverse complement strand
CGACATCAAAGAGCAGATCTCGCCACACCCGCAGCGGGATCCACACCTGCTCGGGAATGACCTGCTCGAGCGCGCGCTGCTCGTGGCGGGCTCGGAATTGAATGACACCTTCGTCTGCGCTCACGGGGCGTCCCTTCGCGGCGGGTGGCTTGCTGCTGGTCGCGGGAACCCTTGCCGGTTTGCCATGACTGTCACTGCCCCTTCTTTCCGCAAGGAGACGACCTGTCTAGTCCGCCTGCTGACGGCGCGCTATGCCAACGCCATGCGCGACCTCATCGTCGTCATTCTCGTCACCCTATTGAGTCCGGGACTCGCCGTGGGCGGTGAGGGTGACCTCCCAGCGGCGGTACAGCGACCGCAGGGTACCTCGTCGCACGCCCTCCCTGACTCGAATGAGGCGTCTTTGTCCTCGAGAGGGGCCGAGCTGCGTCGCACCCTTGACAGCGCGGCTCCCCACTTACGCGCGTGTGTCGCCCGCGAAATGCCTCGCGAGGGCCTTCCTGCGCCGGGGTACGTTGAAGTGCGTGTGAAGCTCGCCGTCGATGGCAAGGTGATCTCGTCTCTCGTGCGCGTCGAGGGGCATGAGCTGTCGCCAGCAGCGCGGGCTTGCACCGATCAAGTCTTGGCGCAGCTCACGTTCAGTGCGGGCAGCGAGCCCATCGTCGTGACCTATCCGCTAGAGCTGCCACCGACACTTCAGCCTGTCGCCAACACTCGACCAGGGTGGCTCGGCACGAGTCTTCTCGGTGGGCTCTGTGGTCCGATGAGGGTGGAGGAACCATGAGAGAGATTCGTCGCACTACCTGCAACCGCGACTGTCCCGACGCATGCTCCATCCTCGCCGAGGTTGAGGAGGAGCGCGTCGTACGTTTGCGCGGTGACCCCCAGCATCCGGTGACGCAGGGCTTTCTTTGCTACCGCACGTCGCATTTTCTTTCGCAGCAATATTCGCCCGAGCGCATTCAGCAGCCATGGCTCCGAAGAGAGGGACGTCTCGTCCCCATCTCGTGGGAGGAGGCACTCGACTTCGCCGCGACAGAGCTGCGTCGCATTCGCTCTTCTTTCGGGCCTGAGGCGATTTTTCATTATCGTGGCGGCGGAAGCCTTGGGTATCTCAAGGCATTGACCGATCTCTTTTTTGAGCGTTTTGGTCCCTGCACGGTGACGGGCGGCAATATCTGCAATGGCGCCGCTGAAGCAGCGCAGCATCTCGACTTTGGTGACCACGAGAGCAACGACATCTTTGACATCGAGAACGCCAAATCGATCTTGCTGTGGGGGAAGAATGTTTACACCTCGAGCCCCCACTCCATCCCGGTGCTGAAGCGTGCCCGGGAGAAGGGGGCGACTCTCACCCTCATCGACCCGCTGCACCACGATACCGCCAAGCTCTGTGACCGATACATTCAGCCGCGCCCCGGCGGTGATTTCGCGCTCGCGATGGCGGTGTCGCGCGTTCTCCTCGACGAAGGGCAGCTTGCCTCGGCTCGAGGGGAATGGTGTGACGGGCTCGAAGCATGGGAGCGCCTCGTTCGTCGTCGAACCGTCGAAGCGTGGGCCGCTCAGGCCGACGTGACACGCGACGAGGTGTCACACGTGGCAGCGGCATTGACCAACGGGGCGCCATGCACGCTGCTGCTCGGTTGGGGGCTCGGTCGTCGCTACAATGGCGGTACGACCGTACGCGCTCTCGATGCCCTGGGGGCTGTGACGGGCAACATCGGCTGCAAAGGTGCAGGTGTTTCTTTTAACTGGGGCAGGCGCAAGCCCGGCGACTTCGGATTCCTCGCCCACAATGCACCAAGGGCCATCCCAGAACCGCTCTTCGGGCCCGCGATTCTCGAGGCGAGTGACCCGCCGGTGCGCGCCGTATGGGTGACCGCCGCAAATCCGCTCGTCATGTTGCCCGCGTCGGGGGTCACTGAGCAGGCTCTGCGCTCTCTCGAGCTCTTGGTAGTGGTGGACTCCTGGTGGAGTGATACGGCGAAGCTCGCGACCCTCGTCTTGCCGACCACCACATTGCTCGAGGCCGATGACGTCGTCGCCTCCTACGGCCACCACTATGTCGGCGTGGCGCGCCCCGTCGTGCCCCCTCCAGCGGGGGCTCGCTCGGACCTCGAGATCTTCCAGGCGCTCGCCTCGAGAGTAGGGCTTGGCGACGTGCTAGAGGGGAGTGCGCGGGAATGGCAGGCCAGAATCGTTGAGCCCAAGCTGAAGACGCACGGCATCACTCTCCTTGACCTCGAGCAGAAGACCGTACGCTCGCCCCTCGCCGCCAAAGTCGCCTTCGAAGGACGACGCTTCCCGACGCCGAGTGGACGCGTGCGACTCCTCGGGGACGGCGACGTCGACGCGACGCACGAGGGCAACGTGCTCGACGCCGTGGCTGACGAGTGGCCCTTCGAACTGATGAGCGTGTCGATCAGGGGGGCGCAGGCCTCCCAATGGGTCGTGCCGCTGGACGGACCTCTTGAAGCCACGATTCACCCCGACAGCGCAGGTGATTTCTCAGCCGGCGATATTGTCCTGCTCGAAAGTCCTGAAGCAGGTATTCCTGTCCGGCTGCGCTTTGACCCTCGACAGCGACGCGACATCGTCTGTGTGCCGAAGGGGGGGGACCACCTGGGACGTCGCTGCGCCAACACTCTCCTGCAAGCGCGGCTCACCGACATGGGGCAGGGGGCTGCGCTCTACGACCAGCGGGTCCGTCTTCGCCCGCTGCCCGCGCCTCTGCCGCGCTAGGCCCCGGTCTGCATGACCAGCGACGCGGGGTAAGCACTTTCTCTTGCTCGACACTCACCCCCCAGCGGGGCGCATTTCGACAGCCACTGCGGCCAGCTGCAGCTCTACTTGCTCCCCGCTGATCTTCTTCGCCTCGCCACCCTCGGCCTCGACCCGGTCGTCTTCGAGGTGCTGCGCTTCCGCCTGGGTCAGCGTCGTCACCTTGAGGTCACCCTCGACGATGGCGCGTTGCCCAACAGAGCTGCGGGGCATGAAGAAACGGTAGCCCTTCGAGGTGATGCGAATGGTGTCGCCTTTGTGGGCTTCGTCGTCGGCCCGCAGCACGAACCAGCATCCCTTCTTGGCGCAGACCTGGTCGACGGTGCCGGCGATCTTCACACTCGTGCCATCGAGACCTTTGGCCTGTGCGAGCGCCTCGGTGACCGACAGGTCCTTCGCCTCACTCAGCTTTTCACCCCGACGAACGACGCCATCTTCATCGACCTGGTCGCGCTCTTTCGGATCTTCGCCCTTCCCGGGCGTTGCTGGAGCGGCGGAGGAGGGGGCAGGCTGTGACGACGCACCGAGCTCTGCACCCGTTGAGACAGGAGGGGTTGCGAGTGGCTGCTGACAAGCGACGAAGAGGGGGAGCGAGCAGGTCGCGAGGATCGTGGCGAGGGAGCGCATCAAACACCTCCAGGCCCCTCTCTATAGCTGACCTGCTCCCGCTGAAAACCCCGCTCAGGGGGACAAGCCTGGCGCTGGGCCACGGAGACCAAGGTGCTCCAGGAGACGTTCGTCACCGCGGCGGTTTCGCTCCCAGTATTTCATCCGCTCCACCCCGCGAAGCACGGCACGGCCTCCGAGGGAATCCTCGTAGGAAATGACGCGGTGAGGAGCAGCTCGTTCCACGAGAAAGGTGCGACGAACGCCATCGGCACTCGTCGCTGTTCGTCGCCATACCGAGAAATCACCCGCAGGGACCGAGACCGTTTCGAGGGTCGTCGATGCCACGAGGGTGACGTCCTGCCAGTCGAGCACCCGATGCTGCAGGCGCGACGAGAACAGCGATGGCAGAAACGGCACCCGCACGGTGGCACCGTTCTCAGGCAGGAAAGGCGCCGCAAGCCCTCGTGCCCAGAGCCACAGGGCGTCCTCGCTGATGCCCTTGGTCTGTCTCGGAAAAGTGCGCGACAGATCGGCTTCCCCATCGAAGTAGCTGTGGATCTGTTCCCGAACATTGTCCTCGTCGAAACGCAGCTGATGCCACACCTGACCGCACCATTCCTGGCTCGAGAAACTCACCTTTGTCGCCGTGCCAGCGGCTCTCGAACCACGGTTTCCGAGCAGCACAAAAGTGCTGGTCATGGTGTGGTAGTCGTACACCCCGGTCTGGAAGTCGAACATCAGGTTGAGCTTGAGCACTTGGTGCTCGTCGGCGGCAGGATGACGACCGGGGTCGGCCTTGACCCGCTCGCTATCGGAAAATGGCTCGGTGACGACGACAGCGACGGCGGTACCCCGCCGAAGCTCTCCATACCGCGGCACCGTTAGGTCATATGCCGACACCTCGGCCTGCCCATCGCCCCAGTGGTCCCAAAAGGAGAGACTCGGCTGCGCGAGCGTTCGGGAAGAGTGAAGCCCAGCAACGAGCGTAATGGTGCCCCAGGCGACCATCGGTAGCATTCGTCGAACGAGTCGGCGCTGGGGGCTGTGCATGTGCTGCTCCTTCGCAAAAGACATTTCTCGAGGACGACGTGTCGGTTATGGCCTACCCAACGCATCGCACAGCAGCGCAACCTGTTCCTGGTCGAGCTGTTGATCGAGCACGGGGTAGACGAGTCGCTGCTCGCGCGCATCGTGGTGCTCTTGCACGCGACGCAGTAGTAGGAAGCTCTCGAGAGAGTGAACCATATCGCGGCGTAGCCAGGCACCCTGCTCGAGGGAGGTCATCGTCGCCATGGCCTTCGCGAGGGACCGCCGCAGAATCTTGTGGTCGCCCTCCACATGAGTGGGGATGGGGTCCTGTGTATCGCCAAGGCCCGCATGCAATTCGCGAAAGAGGGGCATGACCATCCGCTCCTCGGTCTCGAGGTGGCCCTCGAGGCATACGGCGTACTCATTGAGCAAGGCGCGGGCCTCGTCGAGCTCCAAGGCAGTGAGGGCCTCCAAGAAGCGCACATAAAGCGCGTCATGGGACTCATGGACCTGCCGGTTCCTCTCCGTGAGGGTCAGCCTCTCTTGCATCGCCGCCTCGTCACTTCTAAGCA
>JBMTAX010000276.1:0-4992 GCA_049429145.1 Myxococcota bacterium | reverse complement strand
ATGACGGATACGAAGTTCGCGGCGGCTGTGGCGAAGTTCATGGAAGGCGCGAGCTTCAAGTCCATCGAGCTCTTCAATGAGGGCGCGCGCAAAGTCGAGAAGAAGAATGAGGCTGAGGCTCGCACGCTCTACGCCACGGCTGCGGAGAGGTTTGAGGCCTTCGTCAAGGAGTTCCCGAGCAGTGAGTTTGCCCCGGCGGCACTCTACAACTCGCAGCTCATCTACAAGAAGGCCGTCAAGCTCGACCTCGCCATCAGCGCAGCGAACCGACTGCTCAACGACTACCGCAAGCAAATCTCCGAGGGAGAACTTGCTGCGGCTGGCGTGGAGAAGCAAACCCTGCTGAACCTCGCGAGCTACAACGAGCAAGTCGCGAACTACCAAGTCGCCGCCGATACCTACCTGGCCTTCGTCGACAAGTTCGGCGCCGATGACGACGCCCCGAACTCACTCTACAACGCGGGGATCTTCTATCTCGGCCTCGGCGACACGAAGTCAGCGGTGAAGTCTTTCGCTCGCTACATCAAAGACTTCGAGAAGCGAAAAGATGTGAAGGATATCCCCGCGGTATATCTCCAGATGGCAGCCGTCTACGAAGACGAGGCCGACTGGAAGCGCGCCGCCGCCCTGTATGGGGAATTTGAGAAGCTTCATGGACGCACGGCCACACCGACGCAGATCATGACGGCCCGCTACAAGAATGCCATCGCCCTCGAGAGGGCAGGGCGCGTCAATGAGATGCGAGAGGCCTGCCAAGGGCTTCTCGCGGGATGGAGCAAACTCAAAGCTGAGCAACGGCAGGAGGCCATCACCCAGCAGGCCGGTGGCTACTGCGCCTTTCAGGTCCTCGAGCCTGAGTGGCAGACATACAAAGACGTGAAAATCGTCACCCGTGGGGGTGGCAACGCGAAGCAGGTGATGGGGCAGGTGAAGCAGGCCCTCGATCAGAAGCTCAAGTCTCGCGACGAGATTGCCAAGAAGTATCTCGACGTTCTTTCTTACGGGAACGGTGAGTGGGGTGTCGCCGGCCTGTACCGGGCGTCCGAGGCACTGCTCGATTACGTGGACACTCTGCGCAATGCACCCGACCCGCCGCCCCTCGCCAACAACCCCGAGGCCCTCGACCTATTCCGCGCCGAGCTCGACAACATCGCCTTCCCGGTGGAAGACGAGGCGATCAAGGCCCTCGATAAAGCGCTGGCCAAGGCCTTCGAACTCGGCATTTACTCGACGTACACCATGGCCATTGAAGAGAAGCTGAAGCTATTCCGTCCCTCGGCCTTCGGCCAGGTGCGAGAGCTGCCCTTCTTCCCTTCGGCGGGCGGGACCTCCCCGACCCGCACGGCACAGCGCTGAGGAGCACACCGTGAACACGAATGTAAGAACGCTGACTCTTTCGGTGCTGGTGGGCCCTCTCGGTCTCTTCGTCGGTTGTGCGGGCGCTGGTGTGAAACCCGACGCAGTGGACACGCAGGCGAGCCAAGATGCGCAACGTGACCCGGTCGCCGTGCTTATTGGCGATGCCGATCAACTCGCTGCCCGTGACCAACTCGACGAGGCGCTGACAAAATACAACCAGGCCCTCGAGAAGGAGCCGGGGAACGTCAGCGCCCGCTTGGGTATCGCGCGCGTCAACACCAAGCTCAAGAAGTTCGACGAGGCCAAGCAGGAGCTGCTCGCGCTGTACGAGGCCCAGCCTGACAACAAGGACGTGCTGGTGGGTCTAGGGCAGCTTCACGAGCTGACCGGAAGCTACGAAGACGGCATTTCGCTTTACAAAGGCGCCCTGGAGAAGGATCCCTACGACAGCGGCCTCCTGAACCAGCTCATCGTACTCTACCGCTTGAGCGGTGACTTCAAGAGTGCGGAACGCACCTGCACGACATTGCTCTCGCGCGACCCGGGCAACTCCGCTGCGTTGAAGAACCTCAGCCTTGTCCATTACGACCAGGGCAACTACGCACTCAGCGAGACCATCGCCATCAATAGCCTGAAACTGAATGAGAAAGACGCTGCGCTGCTCAACAACCGCGGCATGATCCGTGTGAAGCGCGAGCGGTACGTGGAGGCCATGCCCTTCTTCCGCAAGGCCGTCGAAATTGATCCGTCGCTCACGGCCGCACACCTCAACATCGGCGCCATCGCCCTGCGTTTCCGTGACTACGAGACGGCAGCTTCGCATTACGGCAAGGCCGTGCAGCTCGAGCCGCGACAGCTCGAGGCGAACCTGGGATACGCCTTTGCTCTCGCGGGCCAGGAGAAGTCGGATGATGCGGTCTCCCAGCTCGATCGTGTTCTGCAGCTCGACGCGACACAGTGTGACGCACTGAGCGAGAAGTCGCGTGTGCTCAAGCAGATGAAATCTGACCTCGATGGGGCGCTCACTGCGGCCGAGTCTTACGTCACCTGCCGTGGCAAGCTGCGGGCTGATGACCCCATGGCAATGGAGCTCGAAAACATTCGTAATGAGATTGCTGCGAAGAAGATGGCCGAAGAGGCGATGCGCGAGCAGGCCGCCGCTGAGGGCGGCGGCAGCTGACCGCGTCAGATCTGATTCTTTCCTTCTTTCCAGGAGGGGATCCGAACCGATAGGATCCCCCCACTTCCGCTCGATGGAGCCCGCGATGTCTCGAATCCGTGCCCGCCGCCTGCTTCCTTTCGTCGTCGTGCTCACCTTGCCCATGAGCGCCCTGGCACAGGACAAGGTCATCCAGGAAGAGGACCGTGTCGTCTACAACAAGAAGACCGTCATCGACTTCTCCGACGTCAGCATCGAGGGCGAGCTCACAAAGCCCGAGGGTTCCTACATCAAAAACCGCAAGAAGACGCGCTTTCGGAACCTTATTGAACTGCGTGGCAACTTCCGGCCCGAGCTGCGGCGCTCCATGAACGCCCTCTGAGCCCCGCCTTCGGGCAGCTCCTGCGCCAGATCCGCGGAACCGGCATCTCCGCCCTGGTGTCAAACCCCCACTGTCGCCTAGATAAACGTCCTGCAACCCCAAGAGAGGCCACCTCGATGGTGCAACGCGAGACCCCCGTCAGCCTGACCTACATGCTGCCCGACGGAACCTCCCGTGCCGTCGAGTTCCCGGGGTCTGAGACCATCAGCATCGGCTCTGGTGACGCGGCGCAGATGGTCCTGGCTGCCACCGGAGTGTCTTCCCTGCATGCCATGTTGAAGCCCAAAGACGGCGGTTTCGTCGTCATGGACCTTGGCTCCGACGAGGGCACGATGCTGAATGGGCGAGAGCTCCTCGGCGAGACTGCCCTCGAGGACGGTGATCAGCTCGACCTCGGGCCCGTTCGTCTCGTGGTGCATTTCGGCGGGGCCATGCTGGAGCCCACCGTCCCCGTGCGGGCAGCCATTCAGCCCACGGTCGACGAGCCTACCGTGCGTGGTCCGGCCCCCACAGCCGCCGTCGCTTCGGTTGCCAAGACTCCAGACCCCTCGCCTCTGCCCAGTCGGCGCGCGGAAGCTCACGAGCCTACCCAGCGCGTTGAGCGCCCCCGGCGTTCCGCCAAGAAGAGCGACGAACGCAAAGCGGCGACTGGCGCGCACGAAAAATCCCTTCCCGCCGCGGCCCCGCCGCCCCCATCTCTTTCCGGAGCAGGCAAATCCATGTCGAAACGGCACGACGACACCGCAGGTCACCACGTGAAGGCAGGCGAACTCAAGACCGAGCTGAACGCGGAAGAGAAGCCGAAGACCACCGGTAACATCGAAGTGACGATGATGTGGGGCGGCAGCGTGATGGGTGTCCGTCGCCTGTCAGGCGCTGGTGCGGTCCGCATCGGCCAGGCGGCCACCAATGATTTTCAGATCGCAGACGCGTCCTTGCCAAGTCCGTCTGTCGACCTCGTCACCCTCGACGCCAGTGGGGCCACCATTCGCGTCGCTGACGGGATGGCTCTGACCGTCGACAAAAAGGCGGCCAGCACCGGCGCACATCGCCTCGAACTCGGGCAGCGGGCCGTCGTTCGTGTCGGTGCGGTCGAGTTCGTCATTCAATATTCCGAGCGCTACAAGCCGATCGACCTCGGGTTGTTTCAAACCCTCGACTTCTTCTATTCGAAGGTGCTTGGCGTCGCCCTCATCTTTCAGCTCACCCTCGTGGTGGCGATGTTGATCACCCCGTCATTCGACGAGGATGACGACGACGACCTCTTCAAGAACCCCAACGAGTTCGCGGCCCTCATCTTGAAGCAGCCCGAGGAGAAGAAGGAAAAGAAAGAAGACCTCTCGGGCAAGAAAGCCGCGCGTCACAAGGACGACGAGGGTAAGTTCGGCAAAAAAGACAAGCCCCAAGAGGACAAGCTGGCGTCGAAGAAAGGCGCTCCCAAGGTCGACAAAGACAAGCGTGAAGAGGACCGCAAGCTTGCCATGGACGCACTCGCAGCTCTCGGCCTGAAGGGACCTGAGGGGGCGGTGTCCAACGTGCTCGGGCCCGGCGGACTCGGTTCAGGCATCAATGACTCCCTCGGCGGGCTCCGTGGCAGCGCCATGGGCGATGCTGGCGGCGCTGGGGGCCTCGGGTCGCGCGGTACAGGCGCTGGCGGAGGCGGGAACTCCCTCGGCATCGGCGGTCTCGGCTCCGGAACGGGGCGCGGCAGCGGCGGCCAGGGCGGCATTGACCTCGGTGGGCGCGGCAAAGGCATGACTCGCATTCAGCCCGGCAACGTCATCACCCAAGGGTCGCTCAGCAAAGAAGAGATCGAGCGCGTGGTTCGCCGCAACCTCAACCAAATCAAGTACTGCTACGAGAAGGAACTCGCCAAGGACCCGAACCTCGAGGGCAAGCTCGTCGGCACCTGGACCGTGGGCGGTACGGGTAGTGTCGTGTCTGCGTCCATCAGCCAGAACACGATGGGCAACGCAGCTGTCGCAACCTGCGTCGAGCGTGTGATTCAGCGTATGAAGTTCCCGGCGCCACGTGGCGGTGGTCAAGTCTTCGTGACTTTTAACTTTGTCTTCAGAGGCTCTGGTAGCTGAGA
>JBMTAX010000275.1:0-4992 GCA_049429145.1 Myxococcota bacterium | reverse complement strand
ATATACGTACGTGGGGTGGATAAGTCCAGCGATGGTGGGATGTGCGGTCGATGCCCCCGTCGACCGCCGCCTCCCGACGACCAACCCGACATCCCCATCGATTCATCAACACCACACGCAGCAGCAACAACGACGTACCGTCCCCGTGATGGTACGACAGTCCCCCTGGGCACTACGACCGGGTCCTTTGTTCGCTACAGTGTAGAGGTCGATCAGACCACAGGAGCGATCGCTCTCTACGAAGACGGAACACTGCTCTACGAGGGAGAGGTCTCGGTCTCCGGCAACTTAGCTAATGTCGTATCGCTCAGCGCCGTCGCCTACCGATGGCAACACGCGGGCACCTGCTGGCGCGACCTCAACGTCGAGACCTGCCAGTGAACAGACAAGCGCAGGGCGCTCCTCGTCGAAAAGAGAAGCGCCCTGCGTCGTGCTCGCCAATGCGAGACTGGTTTAGCGTCGGAAGCCTGGGTCGATGTAGTCGAGCGACGCGTCCCAGGGCACGTCACCAAAACGCACGCTCTCCACCCGGGTGACATAGTCCCCTGAAGGAGCGCGGCGCACATTGAACGACGCGATGCCGCTGCTGCTCGTGGTCGAGGTAGCGGTGCCGTACAGGCTGCCATTCAGATACAGGGCGATGCTGACCGATGCACCCACAGGGACGACGTCAGTGGTCTGATCAAGGCTGACGTCGACCTTCATGTCGCGTCGGCTGTCGCGGTAGCCGATATGGGCCACATAGACCGCGCTTGCAGTTGCCTTCGTGAGGGTGACCGAAGCCGTATCGGAGAGCTCGCCCGCAGCGACGGTGACGTCGAGCGACAGCGATTCCCCTGCACCGAGGGAGGAGATGTCCACGTTCAGGAGGTACGCACCATCACCGGCCTCCACCATCTCGAAGGTGGCACCGCTCACTTGAAACGCGCTCGCGTCGAGACCGCTGACGCCGGCTTGCATCTCGTCGCGCACCTGGGCGGTGAGTGTGGCGACGACGTCGGCCGCGCCATATTGCGTCTTGTCTGCGGCCACGGAGAGGGCGAGGGCGGGCGCCGGGGGCTCAACTTCGGCGACGAGGGCCTCGGCATCGAGCAGGGGCTCGCGGATGCCGTCGGGGTCACCGGCCATCACGATGGGCTCTGCCGCTCCGAGCAGCGCAGCGCGAGTGAGCTCCACCGCGTTGCTTCGTCCCAGGGACCCGAGGTTCGCCCCGATGAAGAGGGCTGCGCCACCAGCGACGTGGGGGGCGGCCATGCTGGTGCCGCTCTTGCTGCCGTATCCCCCTCCCAGCGTGGTCGAGTAGACGCTCACGCCTGGCGCCGCGATGTCGACGTCGGCACCGTAGTTCGAGAACGAGGCGAAGCTATCGTTGGAGGCGCTCATCGCCGAGACGGTGATGACGGCGTCGTAGGCCGCCGGGACGAAGGTGGCAGCATCGGTAGCGGAGTTGCCAGCTGCGGCTACGACGACACAACCGCTGGCGACGGTGGCGTTGAAGGCGCGTCGATAGGAGCTATCGCTGTCACTGCCTGAGCCACCGAGGCTGAAGTTGGCGACATGGATCATGCTCGCGTAATCCGCAGCGGCGTTGTTGTGGGCGGTGATGTAGTCGAGCGCGGCGATGATGTCGGTGGAATAACCTGAGCCGCTGCTGTTGAGCACCTTGAGTGCGATGAGCTTGGCTGCGGGGGCGACGCCGATGACGCCGACGCTGTTGTCGCTGGCCGCGATGGTGCCTGCGACGTGGGTTCCGTGTCCCTGGTCATCGTCACCGTTCACGGTGGAGCTCGCGACGAAGGTCCGTGAGAGGCTGACTTCGATCCTGTCGATGAGGTCTGGGTGATCGAGATCGATGCCGGTGTCGACGACGGCGACGCGCGCGCTTGTCCCGCGACTTCCGGCGAGGTGGGCGCGCTCGGCGTCGATACGATCGATGCCGAGGGGCAGACTCTGGGCGACCGCGGTCACGATGAAGGCGGGCTCGACGGAGGCGACGCGTGGATTCCGCGACAGGGCGTCGACCGCCGCGGGGGCGAGGCGCGCCGAGAACCCAGGGAAGACTGCCCGGAAGGTGTGGCGCGCCCCGTGGGTAGACGCAAGCTGCTGCGCGGCGAGCTGCGCGCCTGGCCCCTCGCGGAGCCGGACAACGTACTCGGGGCGCTCCACATCGCTGGGCGTGGCAGCGGCGGCGACGGAGGCGAGGGAAAGAATCGCGCCTGCGAGGAGGGAGAGTCGGAACAACATGGGGAGCCCTTTCAGCGAAGCGACGCGGGAGCGCCGCAGAACAAAACTGCAGCTCTAGTAGTGGACGCGGGGGAAGTAGCGAAAGCGAACGGATGTGACCTCCGGCACAGGCCTGATGTCTCGCTGTCGGTGGATAGCCCGCCTTATGTTCGACTCAACTCGAAACACGCGGCATCCGGGGAGCAACCCGACCACTGTCTCGTCGTCGACGTTTCCACCTCATGCCCAGGGTCGCGCAGCGCGCCTGAAGGCCCGGGAAGGGGCGAAGCCGGGTCAGGCAAAGGGGTCTTGCGCCTGTGACACGGCGCACGGTGCCAGCCGACCCATGCGACGGTTGCAGCTGATCCGTATGTCTCAAGAAGAGTCACACTGCGCTCCCTTTCACCGGGTCTGTGTCTCGGCACAAGGGAACGCACCGATCCATGGGGAGGGATCATGAGGTCGACTTTTGTTACGAAATGGAACGGTCAGCGAGGCAAATGGCGAAGCAGTTGGGTCTTACTCGCAATGGCCCTGGCGTCCCCCGCGGGGTTCGCACAAATCTACGGGGGTACCCAGCTCGGTTACGCGAGGGGAACCCTCGGGGGCTTTGGCGTCTACGGGGGATGGGGTTCCACCGCGAACCTCGGCACGGTGCAGGGCAGCGTGCAGTCCCTCGACTTCGAACGGGGCAAGCTCAGCATGCGCACCACCCAAGGGCTGCTGACGCTCAACGCGCGCCCCCAAGACCTCGTCGGCTTGAACCCGGGCGACGTCGCAGGGGTGACCTTCCTCGACTATGGCGGCTCGCTGTGGTTGGAGCCTGGCGCCGGCGGGCTCTACGGCGGCGGCCTCGCCGGGGACTTTGGATTCGCGGGCGAGGTCACGGGCACTGTGCAGCGCGTCGACCGACAACGAGGCCTCATCCAAGTGGCAGGCCGCACCCTCCGCGCCCACCCCGAAGACGTCTCCGGCGTCTACCCGGGCCAATTTTTGAGCATCGGCTATGTGCAGGTAGGCAACACGGCGTGGACCGACTCGGGTGTCGGCAGCGGCGTATACGGCGGCGGTATCTACGGAGGAGGTCTCTACGGGGGCGGCGTATACGGCGGTGGAATCTACGGCACCGGTCGTTACGGCACCGGATATCAGCCTCGCGTCGGGGGGTATGGCGACTTCTACGGCAACCCGCTGCCCGAGGTGAAACCAGGCGCCACCATGAACAACAATGGAGACGACGAAGCCAAGCCTCAAAAAGAGTGATGACGTCACCATAGCCGCAAACCACCAGGAAGGAGAGTGGCGAGAGAGGAGAACGAAGGTGGGAAGGGCGAATGGCGCTCACGCCTTGAGCCGCACCGCTGACCTGCGGGATGCTCAGGGGCGTGAAGCGTCCCGATTTATCCCCCGACGCGGTGTATTGGAGCCTCATCGCGACGCTCGCTGCCTCGAGCGTGTTCTTCGCGCTCTCGGTCGAGCTGCGGCGGCGCCACTGGAGCAGCGGCTCGGCTGGGACGAGCATCGATACGGGAACCTCCGTCGACGTGCTGCAGGTGATCGATGGGGATGAGGTCAGCGTGAAGCTTCCCGATGGCGCTTCTGTCGTCGTGCGACTCCTCGGTGTGAAGGCCTTCGACCCCAAGGTCAACGAACCAGGGCTCGCTGAGTACGGCATCGCCGCGGTGCACCATCTCGAGAAGCTGCTCAACGGCTCGGCGCCCCTCGCCGTAGAGTTCGAGCAAGCCCAGTACGACGACGCAGGGCGACTTCTCGCGTACTTGCGCAAAGACGCCCTCGATATCGGCGCGGGACTTATCGAAGGTGGATTCGCCATCGCCTTCACACGCTATCCATTCTCTCGGGAACAGACTTACGGGGCGCTGCAGCAAGGGGCGAAGGAGCGGGGCGAAGGTCTGTGGGCCTCGGCGAAAGCAAGCGAGCGCGCCGAGGCTCTTCATGACCAGTGGCGCGCGGAGCGGGCACCATGATCCGCCTGGTCTTTCACCTCCTCAAGCGCTTCGGCGCCGTACGACGAGCGCAGGTGGGGCGCGTTGCCCTCCTCACCGTCGCACTGCTCGCCTTCTCGACGACGGGATTTCTGTACTTCGAGCTCGAGCACAAGCCTGATCTCTTATGGGGTGACGCTTTTTGGTGGTCGGTGGTGACCATGACCACCGTCGGCTACGGAGACCTTTTCCCGTCGACACCAGCGGGCCGTTACCTCATCGGCTTTCCGACGATGCTCTTCGGCATTGGCGTGCTCGGCTACCTCTTCTCGACGGTAGCGTCTTTCCTGCTCGAGGCTCGTTCCCGCGAGCTGAGAGGCATGGCGGAGCTCTTCGTGCAACAACACATCCTGGTCATTCACTATCCCTCGGAGGCGCGCCTCTTGGGTCTCCTCGATGAGCTTCGCGCTGACCCGAGCACGAAGTCACTGCCCGTTGTCCTTATCGACGAGCAGCTCGAAGAGCTGCCCCCGAGCCTCAGCGACCGCGGATTGCGCTTCGTGCGCGGTGCGGCGACCAAAGAGAGCGTCCTCGCGAAGGCGATGGTCGCCGACGCGAAACACGCGATCTTGCTTGCGCGCCACCCTACCGATCCGTCGTCTGACGACAGCACCCTCGCCGCGGTGCTCACGCTTGAGCACGTGAACCCCGCCGTGCGCACCGTGGCGGAGTGCGTCGACCCCGAGCGGGTGCCCCTTATGCGACGCGCGGGGTGCGACGCGGTGGTCTGCCTCGCAGAGATGTCCTCGAGCGTACTTGTGTC
>JBMTAX010000274.1:0-4996 GCA_049429145.1 Myxococcota bacterium | reverse complement strand
GATAGTCGCGGGCGGATCGTTCCCGTCAGCATGACCGCTTCCATCATCTACGAAGACGGGGAAGAGGTCGCGACGGTGGGTACCTTCACCGATCTGCGTGACCGCATCGAGATGGAGCAGCGATTGAGTGAGGCGGAAGAAGAGCTGATGAAGACAGAGCGTGCTCGCGTCGCTGCGGAGCTCGCGGGCATGGCCGCCCATGAGCTTAACCAGCCGCTCACCAGTGTGCTCGGCTATGCCGAGATGCTTCGTTTCCGGGTGCAAGAGGATGCCCGCGTCTCCAAAGTCGTGGAGACCATCTACACCCAAGCGGAGAGAATGGCGGAGATCGTCCGGAAGATCGGCAACATTACGCGGTACGAGACCAAGGTCTATGGAGCGAAGACCATGATGATGGACCTCGAGCGCTCGACTGGCTCCGGCGAGGGCTCTGGCGGCATGACTCCATCACCCGGCCCGAGCAATCTAGCCGGTGGTGTTCGCGTCGCCGGGCTACAGCCGATTCTACCCGGTGACGTCGTGACATCAGCTGCCTCCCGCAACGACCATCCTACCGACCCCCGCTATGCCATCATTCGAGCTGATACCATCGACGACGAGCGTACCGGACCCATGCCACGGGTGCAGGTGTCACCACCGCCGCAGGAGCGAGCGTCAGGGACTGGCCCATCCCATACGGAATCTCCGGCCGCTGAACCTGGCCATGGGTCGCCGGTCACACCCTCGACACTCCCTTCGCCCACGTTTTTGCGGAGCGCGGCCATCTTTGAAGATTTGTCGGCTGACAATCCTCCCGAACATGAGCGCACGAACCACGAGGGCTTGCCTTTGCTGCGTCGTAATGAACCGCCGCCGAAAGACTAGACCGCATACGAGTTGCGTCGATCGTTGAATCGTGATCCGACCAGGCATGCCTGCACCGATACCCGAGCGACTGAAACGACAACTCGTTGCGACCTACAAGGCTGGAAAGAGCGGCTCCTATGCACAGACAGCCGAACTCTTCGGCGTCGGGGAGGCGACGGTAAGTCGAGCATTGCGCCTTGATCGAGAGAAAGGTGGCGACCTGAGCCCGGCGCCGCATGGTGGCGGGCGAAGCCGCATCGTCGACTTGGCATGGCTCCGCGAGCATGCCGAGGCCAATCCTGACGCTACGCTAAGCGATCGCGTCGACGCCTGGGAATCCAGGGGAGGAAGAAGGGTGAGCCGCTCGACGATGTGCAGCGCAATGAAGGCGCTCGGGTGGACGCATAAAAAAAGTCCCTCGTCGCGTACGAGCGTGACCGTCCTGACGTCGTAGAGAAACGCGCGACTTTCGAGAAAGCTCAGCCGCAGGTCCATTCAGGTCGACTTATCTTCGTCGATGAATCGGGCTACCGCCTGGGTGCGACACCTCGGTATGGATGGGCTCCGTGCGGCGCGAAAGCTCCAGGCAAAGCCGTTCACGGCGCGTGGAATACTGTGACGATGATTGGCGCGATGGCCCTCGACGGCTTTCGTGGTTTCATCACCATCGACGCAGGAACCAGTGCAGATGTCTTCCTCGCATTCCTCGAGCAGAATCTGGGCGACTCTCTTTGCCCTGGGGACGTTGTCGTCATGGATAATCTCGCCGCACACTGAGGTGCCACGGTCCTGAAGGCCATCGAGACCGCGGGGCCGATGTGCTGTTTACTGAGCGGGATTCGCACGAGTTCAACGCGATCGAGAAGGCATGGGCGAAGGTCAAAGACCTTCTGCGTAAAGCCGAGACGCGTACCCGCGAGGCGATAGGCAATGCTGTCGCCGCTGCGCTTCCCCAGATCACTACCGGAGACATCCGCGCTTGGACCAAGCACTGCGGCTACACGGTCAACGCGATCTGAGACCGGTACAGACATGGACGACGTGTCCGTCATCTGGCTTCACCAAGGATTTCTTGAAGGCGACGATCCAAGCTGGGAAGGCACTTCTTCAGGTGCGCGGTTTGTCGTCAGCTTCCCCGGGGCTCGCTTTGCGAAGTTCGCCGAGGCAACCGGAATCGCAGCCAAGAAATACGTGGTTCACGACGCAGTCAAGATACCTGCTGTTTTGATCTTTGAACTACCGGGTGCCCCATCGGCGGCGAATGACGACGAGTAGCGGAACGCTGCGCTTCCTCGCTATCTGCGCCCCGGGCGGAAAGAGCGGCCTCTCGGAGCCCCTTTGTTGGCTTCGGGTGAGGCTTGACTGCCTTCGCCTCGGGGACCACGCCCAGCGCTGTCCTCCTGAGGACGTCGACCGTGGTCCCGTCGTCGAGGACCACCGGTCTCAGCGGTCTCGCGACGTGCTCCCCCTCCGCCGCGACGCTGAGTCGGTGCAGGCCGCTGAGGCTCGCGCCGCCCCCCGTCCCAGTCCTGCCCCGGGGTGGTCGCGCCGGCATAGGGATGATGTTTGACCTCGATCTTGAGGCGAATGGTGCGCTCGATGTCCCTGAGCAGCGGTTTTTCGTCTGTCGCACAGAAGGCCCACGCAACCCCTTCCCGTCCTGCCCGGGCAGTGCGACCGATGCGGTGCACGTATTGCTCCGGAACCTCGGGCAAATCGACCTGAATGACGTGGCTGACCCCCTCGATGTCGATACCTCGGCCCGCCAGGTCGGTGGCCACCAGGGCGCGGAGCTTGTCGGTCTTGAAGCCCTCGAGGGCGCGTTCGCGAGCGCCCTGGCTCTTGTTTCCATGGATCGCTGCGGCAGTGACGCCAGCTTTCACCAGCGTCTCGGCGACGCGATTGGCGCCATGTTTTGTCCGCGTGAAGACGAGGACTTTACGCACCTCTGCGTCCTTCAGCAGGTGCAACAGGAGCGAACGCTTGTGATCTTTTTCCACGAAATAAATCGACTGGGCGATTCGTTCGACGGTCGTCGACGGGGGCGTCACCTCAATGCGAACCGGGCGTTGCAAGATGCGCGCGGCGAGCGCAGCGATATCGTCAGGCATTGTGGCAGAGAAGAGTAAGGTCTGCCGTTGCACGGGAAGTTGGTTGATCACCCGCTTGACGTCGGGCAGGAATCCCATGTCGAGCATTCGGTCGGCCTCATCGAGGATGAGCACCTCGAGAGAGCTGAAGTCGACTGCCCGCTGGCTCATGAGATCGAGCAGCCTTCCTGGAGTCGCGACAATGATATCGGTTCCGGCACGCAGGGCGCGCTTCTGTTTCTCCTCGCCGACGCCACCAAAGATGACCTCGTGCTGCACACGCGTGTCTCGACCAAAGAGCGCAATGCTCTCTCCGATCTGCGACGCGAGCTCTCGCATCGGAGAGAGGATGAGGGCGCGCGGCACGGACGGTCCCTGACGACGGGTCGCCATCAAGCGCTGCAACAGCGGCAACACAAACGCTGCGGTCTTGCCTGTGCCGGTCTGGGCGATGGCGATGACGTCGTGTCCGGCCAGCGCGGGAGGAATCGCCGCCTCTTGTACCGGGGTGGGCTTTTCGAAGTGGGCCAGATTCTTGAGCAGCGCAGGCGACAGGGCGAGGTCATCGAATTGCATTCCGTGCAGTAGCCGCTCGAGCGCAAAGCGAAAGGGGCTTCGTCTTGCCGGGGCACCCGCCAGGCCGGACACGGTTTGCCCCCTCTCAGGCGGAAACGAGGCGTCCTGGCAGCGTTCTTTGCGCCAAGCCGGCCCGCTTCGATGAAAGCGTCACCGGGCGTTGCTCGACGAGGGGAGGGTCGATCAACAGCCCCTCAGACGGAACGAGCTCACGGCGCAGAACGACGTGCGGCGATTCCGCCCCTTGCTGAGACCCAGGTCCTGAGAAGTCACCGCTCAGGTATTTGTAGCGGTGTTCATCGTCACCGGGGTCACAGACACCGTGCTCTACGACGACGACCTCAGGAACTCTGCATCAAGAATGGCGTGCCAAGAACGGCTATTTCCAGCGACGCGAACGCGCGTGGCTTGTCAGGGTTTGCCAAACCACCCGAACACGGCGCCAGCGAGAGTGAGGTTCACGACGTCGCTCGTAACCTCGATGAGCCACACCTTTAGCCCCTGGCCCGCAAACATGCGGTGACTCAGCGAGGAAAATGCCGCTAGCCCAGTGCCCGCGACAAAGCCGGTGAAGGCACCACTCGCTGGCGTCAACTCCGACGACATTCCGATGATGAGACCGAGGACGGCGTTCTGCACCACGATGCCCAGCAGCGTCAGGCCGAACACCAGCGCCATGCCGTCTTTCCCTCCGGGGATTTCTGCCTCGGATTTCCCCATGGCGCGCCACCACACGGGAAAAAAAGTCTTGGGACCGAACCAGAGGAAGCCCCCGACGAAGCTGACGAACACGGTCGTAGCGAGAGCAGACCAAGAAAGTGAGGCAAGATTCATGGGTTCGGTGTGCATCGAGGCGAAGGAGAAGGCAAGCCTCCGAGGCAAAGGAAGGCCGCGCCCGTGCCACGCCGTCCCTGGGCACTCGGTCACTTGTCCTAGTTTATCGCACACACCCATGGACCGCCGGGGCCGATACCTCCCATGAGCGAGCAGCACGGCTTGGAGGAGGTCCCCATGAGCGCACCGAACCTGACCCTGGCGAACACGTACCGCGTGCAGCAGGGGGACACCCTGTGGGGCATCTCCCGCGCGCAGGGAACGGCGGTGTCTGACCTGCGGCAGGCGAACCCCGCGGTCACCGACCCGCGTCGCCTGCAAGTGGGCACCGTATTGAGCCTGCCGTCGGTGGCGCGCACGCCCGCCAGCGCAGCCGTCCAGCAGCAGTCCCGTGCGCGCGCGGCGGCCGCGGAGGGCGCAGCGAGAGCGCTGGTTCCGCAGGCACCCGCGTCGAGTCCCCTTGGGGCAGCGGTGGGTGCTGGACAGACCTTCCGGGTGGGCTCTCGCGGCGAGGCTGTACGTGATCTGCAGTCGCGGATCGGCGTGCCTGCCGATGGAGTCTTCGGCCCCGTGACGGAGAGGGCCGTGAGAGAGTTCCAGCAGCGCCGCGGGCTGTTGGCGGATGGAATCGTGGGCCCCGAGACCTTCGG
>JBMTAX010000273.1:0-5042 GCA_049429145.1 Myxococcota bacterium | reverse complement strand
TCCGGGCAGCAGTCTTGCGCAGGTCCTCGAGCTGAGGGCGCCCTGGCTCGGGCCCCTCCCGGCTCACGATCCCATGGCGCGCCTCGTGGGGCGTGCGCCCGCGACGGCCCTGCTGCTGCCTCTGGTCATCGGGGAAAGGATCGTGGGAGCACTGTATGGTGATCGCGGTGCGGCCGACGTGCCCGCCGAGATCTTCCAAGAGCTGGTGGTCGTGCTCGGCCATGCGGGGGCTGCGTTCCGCCGACTCGCGCGAACGAGGGCGCGAGGAAGGGGGCCAGTGGCCCCGGCAGCCCGTCACGCTGACGAGCCCAATGTCGTCGACGCACGAGGCGGGAGCGACCCCCTCCAGGGGGCGATCTCCTTGTCTGCGGGCACTTTGGCTGTCCTCGACAGCGTCGCGCCGCCCACCTCGGACCAGCGCTCGACACTACGTCTGCCGGAGCCCCCGTGACGAGGAGCCTGGCACGCTTCGGCAGCAGAGAGCGCAGTGTCACCCTCGCCAACGCCGCACCCGTCAGTGTGCTGGAGGCGAGAGATCTCGACGGTCTCCTCGACGACGCCATCGCGACCCAAGCACCCGCGCCCTACGGGGCGGTGTTGTGGGCGAGCGGTGTGGCGGTCGCAGAAGTTCTCGCCTCCCGGCAGTTGACCGACATGCGCGTTCTCGATGTCGGCGCAGGCGTTGGCCTGTGCGCCCTCGTCGCGGCTCGAGGCGGCGCAGCGGTCACTGCGCTGGATCACGACGAGAACGCCCGTGCCCTGCTCGAGGAGGCCGCCAGGCGCCAACAGCTCGTCTTGTCGTGCGTTTCTTTCGACCTGTTCGACGAGGTTCCCTTGCCGCCCGCAGACCTCGTGGTCTTCGCCGATCTCCTCTACGAGGCGCCACTTGCGGTGGTGGTTGCGCGCCGTGTCGACGAGGCCCTGCGTCGAGGGAGCGCGGTGTTGGTGGGCGATCCCGGGCGGGTGGGGCGACCTGCGTTCCTTCAGACCCTCGCGGCTCTCGGCAGGAGCGTGACCTTCCAGGATCGCTGGGTTCGATTGCCCGACGAGCCAGAGTTACACCGGGTGGGGCTGATGGAGCTGTCACCGTGAGGCCGAGCACTCGGCAGAGCACTGACGACGGGCCAAAGATTCGCTCTCCGCTGGCGCTCGCCGCAACGAGTTTTTTGGCGGTGGCGGTATTCGTCGTCGTGCTCGGTACCCTGGCCTTCCTCTGGCGGGACAGGACCTTTGGCGCAGGCTACCCTCGACGCCCCCCCCATGAGGCCGTTGAAGCGGTGCGCCCGTCGCCGGGGCCACTCGAGCAGCAGAGCGCTGGCACGGTCGCGGCGCCTGCTTTTCGCAGCTGCGAAGCCGAGGCACGACGACGCGATCCGTCGCTCGGTCGCGAGCTCGAGCTCTATGCCGACCTGCGCACGACCGATGATGGTGGGGTGATACACGGCGTGTCCCTCGGCCGTGGTAGCTCGCCCTATCTCGCGACGTGCCTCAAAGAGTCCCTCGACGGCGCCCGCTTCCCCGCTCGTTCGCAGACGAGCGGAAGGGTGGGGTGGCGCTTGGTGATCGAGAACGACGTCGTCAACGCAGTTCCGCTCGCGCTCCCTTGAATCGGCGACGGTGCGCTGCCCCGACGTGTGTCTAGAGGGCCGCGTGCTGCTCGTCGCTGTCGTCGATGGTGTAGCTCGGGGGATCGTCGAGCAGCTCGAAATGGTACGTCAGCGGCATTGGCCCGCCAGAGAGAACGAGCTCGTGCAGGGTTCGATCGGCGTAGCGGTCGCGCCAGTAGAGCTTTGCTTCACGGCGGAGCTGTTGGAGCCGCAGCCGCCCGAGCAGCTCACTCAGCGCGCGAGTTGGGCTGCGCATGCACGTCGTGAGATCTCGCGAGGCTCGCTCTTCTGATGCGCCACCCACTTCGAGCAGCAACGCTTTGGCTTGGTCGAGACGCAGGCCACGGGTGTGCAGGCCGAGCTCGATCCGCGCCAGCAGGGCACGATAGAGCCCCCGCCGCGCTGCGACCAAACGGCTGGCCGGCGAGTCGCGGAAGAGCAGCTCACGCATCAGCTCCTCGGCGTGGAACCGCCACCCGGCGCTGGTTTCGAGGGCCCACAAGGACCCCGGCCCGCCGAGAAGACCCAAGGGCGCGCCACTCCGCAGCAGCGACGTCCGCTCTCGGGTGACCGCGGAGAACAACAGGGCGCCCGGGAGCGCGTGGGCTGCGACCATGTTCTCGAGGTCGGCCACGCTTCGTCGGCCGAGTTCTGCTTGCGGCGGCGCGTGTAGCAGGAGGAAGGAACCGCGCTCAGGAGCGAAGCGTGGAGCCTCCAGAAGCATGCCGTCGTCGAGATCCGGCGCAAAACCGGCCGGCGCAGGCAGCACGGTCAACGACGTCGTGTTCGCCACCGGGAAGGCCTGCGCCTCGTCGAGGAAAATCCGAGATTGAGCGACCAGCTCTTCGGACCAGGACAGCGCTTCCTCGAAATAATGGGGTTCCTGGGTGCGCGCGAGGGGCAGGGCACCCGCGGCTTCCCGTTTGCGGAACAGGCGATTGGCGATGCGCCGCTCCTCGAGGCGCAGTTGCTCGACGACGCTCGCCGACAAATCGGCGAGATCCGCCACAGAGATGTCGAGGGCGCGGTGATGGAGCAGCGCATTGAAGTGTTCCTCGCCGATGCGCCAGCGCTCGGTCGACGTGGGCAGCCCCTTCAGCCATGCATATCGTCGGTCGAGCGCGTCACGCGCGCCCACGGCGCTGCGTGCGATGGAGCCCGCCACGTGCTGGGTCAGGTGTCCCGCGTCGGCCGCAGACGTGGCCTCGCCGATGATGAACTCGACGAGGCTGCCGAGAGCGGCGCAGTCTTCGATGGCCGCCGCTCGGAGCAAGTCATCTGCCGCGGACATCGCTCCCTGCGCCGAGGCGAGGCAGCCTGGGAGTTCCTCGAGACGTACCCGCAAAGTCTCCCAGGCAACGTCGTGCTGGCGGGCTTCCGCAAGGTCGCGGGCGAAGAGTGCGGCGAGTCCGCGGGGGAGGTTCGGGTCGTATTCCCACCAGCGTAGATCTTCTTCGACGTATCTCGCGAGCTCGATGGAGGCCGCGAAGATCCTCTGGTCGAGGTCGAAGTCACGTTGCGTCTGTTCGCGAGGGGCCTGCTCGAGCTCGGCGCGCGCATCACGCCAACGGCACAGCGTCGCCAGGGTTGCGAGTCGAGCTTCGGTCGTGAGTTCGGGCAGAAGGCCTTCTTTGCCCGCGACGCCGAGGAGCGAGCCGAGCTCAGGATGCAGCGCAAGCAGCTGATGCAGCTGCTCTCGATCGATCGGGCTGATGTGGTCGAGTCCCATGCCGTTTCGGGAAGCAGGCGGCTTCCATCGCCCCCAGTAAGAGTATTTCTTCAAGGAACCATGGCGCAGACGCCCGGTGGGTGTCCAATTCCCAGGTGGTTTTGCTGGCGGCCCTGGCGCAGGCTGGATCTCACGGTGCAGGCTCGCCAAGTCGTTCTCCCCGGCGCTACCCTCCCAAGAGCACCCCACAGGCAGAGGAAAACGCTTTGTCGGTTCAACTGCAGGCTTTCCAGAAACCCCTCGAGAGGGTTGTTCCGCGCGCCTTCTTCGAGAGTGCTCTTCCCACGGCCCTCGGGGCATTTCTCAGCCGCGGCATCGCCGTGAGTGCCACATTCGACTTCCACATCCGTGGGTCTACCGGGGGGGCGTGGCGAATAGACGGCCCCCAGGGCACCGTACGCCCTTGCCTCGAGAACGAACCCCAAGCCGACTGCGTCCTCGAGATGGGCCTCGCGGAGTTCGAGCAAATGACCTCGCGGCCTCAAGAAACTTCCGCTGCCCTCCGCGAGGGCCGCATCGTGATCCGCGGCAACCCAGAGCACCTGGCCAAGCTGGCCCACCTTCTCGCTCCTTGAATCAGCCCCGGGCGGCGCTTCCGCCCGCGGAGAGACTGCGAATGACCTTCGGAAAAGCGCGCATCAGTCAACCCCTCCGCCACATGGTCCGTCCAGCGCAGCACGAGCCCGTGGAGCCCCAGCCTGCGAAGGCTGAGGCCAAGAACCCCGCGCCCCCGCCTCTGGACCAAGTCTCGCAGGGCGTCGCGGCGGCGGCCCAACGGATCGCACCCGAACCCGGGCTCACCCTCGACGCCGTCGCACAGGCCAGCGAGGACCTGCTCACCGCGGCAGGCACGCTCCAGGTGGTTGCCCGGCAAAGTATGGCGGCCGAGGCCGAAGCCGACCGCTTCCAGGGCGCCTCGGCCGGTGCTGGCCCGCTCACCGCGCCAGAGAGAGCCCACGGAAAGGTGCCCGGGGTGCTCGGCCGGGCGCTCGCGGGCTTCGGCGAGGCCCTCAGCCTGCTCGCGCACGGTGGTGGCGACGGCCACATCGCCGCCCATGGTGGTTACGCCTACGGGCCCCAGACCGTGCTCGAGCCAGACTTCGCTCACGTGTGGGCGGGGCACCTCAGGAACATGTCGCAAGAGGACTTCGCGCTGACCGCGCAATCTTTGCAGTCTAATCTGCAATACTTGGCGCCCTACGCCCGGGTCACCACGCCGCAGGACAGAGATGCCATGGCAGTGGGGGCGAAGAACCTTCTTGCCGCCGCCGAGCAAACCCTCACCGTGGCCAAAGAGACGGGCAGCGAGACCGCCATTGCGGTGGCGGCGCAGGCCGTCGAGCTCGCCCGGGTCGCTCACCGAGACGCCGTGCTGGGGTCGCAATATTTCGAGCTGACAGACCCCACCTGGGATGCCGTCGAGCCCGCGATCCAAAAGTTCGTGCAGGAGCGTCTCGCTCACTCCTTCCCCGAGCTCCCGGCCGATCGACCACCGCCCGAGGCAGGCCTCGCCGCTGCAGAGCCCGCGATCTTCGCCGCCGGAGACGCCCTCGTAGCCGCAGGCGAGGCGGTGGTGGGCGCAAGAACGGCAGCCACTTCGGCTTCGGGCGACTGAGCGCCTGGCACCGCGAGAAGAGGGCGACGGTCGGAGGGCCCCGCAACGGACCCTCCGGCGGAACGAGTCGGGAGCGCAGGTCGACGCATGT
>JBMTAX010000272.1:0-5049 GCA_049429145.1 Myxococcota bacterium | reverse complement strand
TCGTGCACGTGGCCCCGAGCATCGCACACGTGGCGTCGACCGCGTTGCCCCCCTGACGCAGCACCTCGACGCCCACCGACGTGGCTAGCGGATGAGCGCTGGCCACCATCCCGTGCTGCCCCCGAGCGGGTCGAGGGAAGGCGGCCAATGCAGGACGCGCAACCGCCACGACAGCCACAAGGCTGCAGAGGAACAACGAAGCGTAGCGCAATCGACCGCGCCTCATCGCGCAGCTCCTTCCCCGTTGGCGGCACTGCGAATCCGCTGCAGATTCTCAGCGTAGCGGCCACCGGCGAAAACGGCGTTTCCCGCAACGAGTACGTTGGCACCGCGGGAAACCAACGAAGCCGCATTCTCGGCGCTGACCCCGCCATCTACCTCGATGAGGGCTTGATGGTTTCCTGCATCGTCGAGCAACTGCCTGGTACGAGCGACCTTGTCGAGCACAGACGGCAAGAAGCTCTGGCCGCCAAAGCCCGGGTTGACGCTCATGAGCAGGACGAGGTCGACGTCACCGACCACGTAGCGGAGGGTCTCTTCTGAAGTCGCCGGGTTCAGGGAGACGCCGGCTTTCATCCCGGCGGCGCGTATCGCCGTCAGGGTGCGCTGCAAATGCACGGAAGCCTCTTGGTGCACGGTGAGGATGTCTGCCCCCGCCGCCGCGAAGAGCTCGACCCAGCGCTCCGGCTCTACGATCATGAGGTGGACATCGAGGGGCTTCGTCGTTGCGGAGCGCAATGCCTTCACCACGGGAGGCCCGATGGTGATGTTCGGCACGAAGCGACCGTCCATGACGTCGACATGGATCCAGTCGGCCCCTGCGGCCTCGACGGCGGCGACCTCTGCCGCGAGCCGTCCGAAGTCGGCGGAGAGGATGGAGGGAGCGAGCAATACCATGGCCTACACCTCGGGGGCTTTCTCGAGCCGTACGGCAAAGAACGCATCAGCCTCGTGACGATGGACCTGCAAACGCAGGTAACCCGCCGGGGTCACGGCGTCATCTGGCAACCACGGCAGAACATCGCTGGCGGACCGAACCACGAAATCGGACCGCGCCGACAAGAACTCTTCGACGACCGCATGCCCTTCCTGGGGCAACGGCGAACAGACCGAGTAGACCAAAGCGCCACCCGGACGCACCCGCGCTGCCGCCGCGTCGAGGAGGCGTCGTTGCAACTGGCCGAGTTCCTCTAGATCGGTGCTGCGACGACGCAGTCGGATCTCGGGATGACGACGGAGGGTACCCAGGCCGCTGCATGGGGCATCGAGCAGGACCGCGTCGACGCGCCCGGGGACGTCCGCGGGGAGGGCGGTTCCATCAGCGACGGTGACGTCGATGGCGACGCCGATCCGTCGTGCGTTCTCTGCGATCAGGCGTGCTCGAGCAGGGTCTCTCTCGACGGCGAGGGTTCGCCCGCGCTCGCCCGCTGCGCGCGCGAGCACCACACTTTTGCCGCCCGGAGCAGCACAAAGGTCGAGCACGACGTCACCAGCTGCGGGCGCGACGAGCAACGCGCATAGCTGAGAACCAGGGTCCTGCACCAACCAGAGCCCCTCAGCAAAGCCGGGCAAACGCGAGGGGACACCGACAGCCTCCACCAGAAAAGCCTCCGGCACGAAAGGGTGAGGTCGAATCGCCGGGTCGATCTCGCGTAACGCCGCGAGCGCCTGGTCGCGCGACGCCGCTGGTCCGAGGTAGCGGAGCGCCAAGGGCGGACGAGCGTTGAAGGCGGCCACCGCCTGCTGGCGCTCGCTACCGTCAACTCCATCGACAGCGTAGGCCACCACTTCTGCAGGCACGCCATAGGCTGCGGTGAGTTCCTCGATGGATGCACCTGCGGCGAGCTGCAGGTGAGGCGCGGAACCGAGCCGGCGCAGCAGTGCGTTGGCAAAGCCGGCGAGGCCCGGTCGTTCCTGCCGCACCAACGAGACGCATTCGTTCACCGCTGCGTGGGCAGGGACGCGTTCGTCGAGGTGCTGCAGCTGATACGCCGCGACGAGCAGGTGGGGTAACAGTTTCTTGTCAATACCGCGGCCGGGCTTGTCGGCGCCGCGCAACAGGCTGCGCTCGAGGGGCCCGGCCCAGCGGACAGCACCATAGGCGAGCTCCGTCGCAAACGCCTTGTCCCGAGGCTCAAGGTTTGCGTGGGAGAGTGCGCTGTCGAGCGCCTTGCCCAAGAAAGCCCCCTCCTGCAGCACCCGCGCGACGACGGAAGCTGCGAGGGCACGTGCAGAGTTTGCCCTTGTCTTCATGCCGAACGCTCCTCGAGCCTCTCTCGCAAGAACCGCGTGACCAATGCGACTAGAGCCGCTCGCTCCACGTCGAGGGCGAGCAGGTGTCCAGAGCGGGGTAGTTCATAGCGCTCTATGCGTTTGCTGGTGACCTGGCTCGCGATGAGCCTCGCTGAAGCAGGCGACATTGTCCGATCGAGGGTACCGTGCACGACGAGGATGGGCGCCCTCACGAGAGGCAACTGCGTCACCACCTTTCGCCGGAGCTCCTCGAGTTCACCCATGCCAAAGACGGGAAGTTCAGGATAGGTCGGGTTTGCCCGCCGGGCCTCTGGGTCTACGACGTCGCCACCCGGTGCTGCCTTTGGGATTGCGCGCATCACCCGCCCGAGGCCGCCGTGCGCCAGTGCGAGAGCGACCCTACCCATGGGATATGGCACGAGCGCAGGGGCGAGCAGCACGAGGCCGTCCACGTCGTTGGGCCGCTCCACCGCGCACGCGAGGGCGAGGAGGCACCCCATGGAGGAGCCGATGAGAAAACGAGGGCGTTCAGGTGACAGCTGGGAAAATGCGGCACGCACCTGGCGTTGCCAGTCTTCAGCGGTGACGCTCCGCAAAGCGGCTGGGTCACGTCCATGGCCCCGCAGCAGCGGACCGATACAAGCGATGCCTGCGTCGCTAAGCGCCGCCGCGAGAGGGCGTAGTTCATAGGGGGTCCCGGTGTACCCGTGCAAACACAGCGCGCTCGCCAGCGAACCGGGCATGGCGAAGGGATCCGTCGTCGAGGGGGGCAGCGGGATGAGCACGGACTCTCGTTAGCAGCTTCGCGCCGCCCGCGGGAGCCATTCACGGAGAGAATCATCTTAGGGCTGGTTGGCGGCGGCGATGGCCTTCGCCGCCTTGCGCCCCACTTCCGAATCTCCTTCGATGTTGACCACACACTCGTAATGGCGCGTGGCCGCGAGCGCATCGGCGTCAAGCTTGACCACAAGACGTGCAAGCTCGTAGTGCGCAAGGGCGTTGCGACCATCGAGCGCGACCGCCTCCTCCAAAGCACGACGAGCATCAGCGTCCTTGCCCGCTCGTTGCAGAAGGGTGGCCTCGTCGACCTTCGCTGTGGCGTCCCCACGCTGCTGCTTGGTGGGCGCGGCCCTGCCGCAATGCTCGGGCAATTTGCGCACCGCCGGCGACGTCTCCGCCGTTACTGCAGCGTCCTGCACCGGCTTCGGGAGCACGCCAGGGTCCCCACCGGAGAACACGCGAAGCATGAGCCCTGCGACGAGCCCGCTGCTTGCGCCGATGAGCGAGGCCAAAACGAGCTGTCGCCGCCGCCGAGCGGGGATGACCGTAGACGTGGGTGGACTCGTGACTTCATCGTAACGGTTGGGCGCTGCCGCGGACCGAGTCCGAGGTCGGACATCATTCACGTTGTGGTGGCCACCACCTGTCTCCACAGAAGACGCCGTCGACGAAGTCGTGTGGACCGTATCTCCCTCTTCCGTGTCGTCGTCATCATGGGGGTCAAGAGTGTCTCCGTCTCCCGCAAATCCAGGAGTCACCGGAGTAGGGCTCGTCTGGGCGACAGCAACAGGCGCCCGTGTGCCCGGCGAAGGAGCATGGCTCGCGGCGTGGCTGCTTCGCCCTTGTGCTGAGGCAGGGACAGGCTCTGCAGCACGCTGTGCTTCCAGACGGCGCAGGTTGAACATGACCGTGGACTCGACGCGTGCCACCGGGAGGTCGGGCGGCGGGACAACAGGCTCCAGCACGGGCTCCGTAGCCTCTCGCTGGCCACCGGACTTGCCCGCGCGGGCCTCTAGCGCGCGCAAATTGAACATCGACGTCGACTCAGTCCGGGCCTCCAAGATGGGCCTCGGTTTTTTTTTCGCTGTTGCTGGGCTCCCGTGCCCCACCTCATCGAGCAGCGCGCGAGCAGCCTCTTCGACCGGGTTGAAGGGTGAACCATGCCCGTCGCTTCGGGGACCAGTACTCGACCCAGCGCCGAGGGCAGGCGCGAAAGGCGAAGAGTCCTCCGGCGTCGATTCACGGCCTTGAGCGGGTTCGGGGTAGTCGTCGTCAGCTTCTACGGACGGCACCTTGGTCGCGAAATCGCCGCGGGCGTCGCCGAAGGCGTTACCGTCGATGAAACGAGCCCCGGGGTCTGCCTCGAGCGCCTTGGCAACGATGGCGCGCAAGCCAGCGGGAATGCCCCGCTCCAGAAGCAGCTTCTCCTTGGCGGCATTACCGCGCGCTGACGCAAGCAATCCTGCAGCGTCGACTTGGGTCCGTAGAGGTCGATTGGAGACGATGATGTAGAACAGGGCCCCAAGGGCGAACACGTCGGTGGCGGCCGTGACCGGGTCACCCAAGATCTGCTCGGGCGCGAGATAGTTCGGCGTTCCCACGAGCTGGTCTCGTCGCGTGATCTGGGTCGAACCTTCGATCTTCGCGATACCAAAGTCGCCGATCAGGGCGCGGCCCGCTTGGGACAGGAAGATGTTCGCGGGCTTCACATCGCGGTGAACAATGCCGCGCGCGTGACCAGCCCCAAGCCCGTACGCCACCTGAGCACACACCGCTGCGGCGGCCCCCGGATCGAGCGCGCCTTGTCGCTGTACCAGTTGCGCGAGGGTGATCCCCTCGACGTATTGCATCGAGTAGAAGAGAAGCCATCCGAGATCGGGGTCATCGGCCTCCCCAGCGTCGTAGACATGGACGACGTTCTCGTGGCTCACCTGGGTGAGCGCTTGCACCTCGCGAATGAACCGTTGCCGACGCTGGGTACGAGCCTTCTCCCCTGAACCCAGCCCAGCCACCGAG
>JBMTAX010000271.1:0-5066 GCA_049429145.1 Myxococcota bacterium | reverse complement strand
GACCCGCTGCCCTCGCGCACCTTGGCTGGGCTTGAGGAAGCATTTGCGGCGTCGAGCCGTGGCAGCGCTGAAGTCGGTTCTCCCTCCTGCTGGCTCCGCACCAGCCTCACTCCACCGTGACGCTCTTCGCGAGATTTCGCGGCTGGTCGACGTCGGTACCTCGCAAGTCGGCCACGTGGTAGGAGAACAACTGCAGCGGCACCACAGCGAGCATGGGGTCTAGGTGCGGGTGTGCCTCGGGCACCGTCATCACGCCCTCGCTGAGCTCGCGCAGGCGGGTGTCACCGCTGTGGGACACCGAAAGGATACGGCCGCCGCGGGCACGCACTTCCTCGAGGTTCGACACCACCTTCTCGTAGTGGCTTCCTCGCGGGGCGAGCACGAGCACGGGCATGTCCTCATCGATCAGGGCAATGGGGCCGTGCTTCATCTCGCCGGCCGCGTAGCCCTCGGCGTGGATGTAAGAAATTTCCTTCAGCTTCAGCGCGCCCTCGAGGGCGATGGGGTAGAGCAGGCCACGCCCGAGGTAGAGCATGTTGTGGGCGTTCGTGAAGGCCTGGGCGATGTCGCGCACTTGGCTTTCTTGTTCGAGGAGCTCCTCGATGAGGCGGGGCAGGCTGGCGAGGGCGTTCATCTCCTCGAGGCGGGCCTCGCGGGTGAGGGTCTCGCGGGTTTGACCAAGAGTGATGGCGACGAGGTGCAAGGCGACGAGCTGCGTGACAAAGGCCTTCGTGCTCGCCACGCCAATCTCGGGTCCGGCGCGAGTGTAGAGCGTGCCCATGCTGCTTTCGCAGGCCCGCGGGATCGCAGCGTCGATGACGTTGCAGATGGCGAGGCGCTCGGTGCCGCGCGCTTCCGCTTCTTTGAGTGCGGCCAAGGTATCGGCGGTCTCGCCCGACTGCGAAATGGCGATGACGAGGGTAGTGCCGTCGATGACGGGGTCGCGGTAGCGGAACTCGCTGGCGAGCTCGACGTCGCAGGGCAGCTTCGCCAGCTTCTCGATGAGGTACTTGCCGACGAGGCCAGCGTGGTACGAGGTGCCACAGGCGGTGATGACACAACGCCGGATGTTGGAGAGCTGTTCTGTGCGCACGCCGTCGAGCAGCACCTTGCCCTCGTCGAAAGCGAGGCGTCCGCGCAAGGTGTCGGTCACCGCGCGGGGCTGCTCGAAGATCTCTTTGTGCATGAAGTGTTTGTGGCCGGCCTTCTCGGCCATCACAGGCGACCAGTCGATGGTCTTCACCGCGCGGCTGAGGGGCTCCCCGGTCGACAACGCGCAGAGCTCAACGCCATCCCTGGTCAGGCGCCCCGCGTCGCCGTCTTCGAGAAAGAGAAAACGTCGAGTGTGGCTCAGCACCGCCGGGACGTCGGACGCGAGGAACGCCTCGCCCTCGCCGAGGCCCACCACCAGGGGAGAGGCCTGTTTGGCGAAGGCGATCTCTTCGGGGCGCGCGGTGTCGGTGACCGCGAGCGCGTAGGCGCCGCGCACACGCGTCAGGGCCGTGCGCATCGCGGTGACGAGGTCATCGTGGTCTCTGCGCGCGACGGCAATGAGATGAGCGAAGATCTCGGTGTCCGTGTCCGACGAGAAGACCCGGCCTTGGGCCACGAGCTCGGCGCGCAGCTCGTTGTGGTTCTCGATGATGCCGTTGTGCACGACGGTGATGCCGTCGGAGTGGTGCGGGTGCGCGTTCTGCTCGTTCGGCCGCCCGTGGGTCGCCCAGCGCGTGTGCCCGATGCCAACGCTGCCCGGGCAGGGCTTCTCTGCGAGACGCTGCCTCAGGTTTGTGAGCTTCCCCGCGGCGCGGCGAAGGTGAACCTCACCGTTCGACTCGAGGGTCGCGACGCCAGCCGAATCATAGCCCCGGTACTCCAGGCGAGACAGCCCCTCGACGAGGATGGACTCTGCTTCTCGCTGGCCGAGGTAACCCACAATGCCGCACATCACTCACCTCCAGTGGCGTGCTCCCACGCCCCCCGTGCCCCATGTCTGTTTGCTACCACCGACCGCCGTTCACGCGCCCCATGAAATCGTACGGGTATCCCACGTCGAGGGCGCTCACTTGGTCAAGTCGCTCCATGGCCGCTGCGGGCAGCTCTAAGGCTGCTGCGCGCACGTTGTCGTCGAGCTGCGCTTCGGTGCGCGCGCCGAAAATGACGCTGGTCACGCTGCGCTTTTTCAGCAGCCACGCCAGCGACACCTGCGACGGCGTAGCGCCAAGCTCTTGGGCCACGTCCTCGACCGCTGCCAGGACCTGCCACCCTTGTTCGGTCACGCCAGCAAGTCGCTCTTTCCATTTCGCGAGGCGCGCCCCCTCGGGCGGAGCCTGGTCTCGTCGGTACTTGCCGCTCAAGAAGCCATTTTGCAGCGGCGACCACGGGATGATGCCGATGCCGTGACGCTCGCACACCGACACATGTTCGCGCTCAATCTCGCGGCTGACGAGGTTGTAGCGAGGTTGCAGTGAGATGTAGCGCTCGGTGCCGTGCTTCTCGGCGAGCCAGAGGCTCTCGACGAGGCGGTAGGCCGCATAGTTGCTGCAGCCGAGGTAGCGCACCTTACCTTGCCGCACGAGGTCATCGAGCGCGCGCAGGGTCTCCTCTTCTGGCGTCGAGAGGTCCTGGCAGTGCACCTGGTAGAGGTCGATGTAGTCGGTCTTGAGCCGGCGAAGGCTGTCTTCGGCGCATTGTACAATGCGTCGACGAGAGGCGCCGATGCCGTTCGGGCCCGGTTTCATTCGAAAGCGGAACTTGGTGGCGAGCACCACCTCGTCACGACGACCAGACTGCTCGAACCAGTTGCCGATGACGCGCTCGGTGAGTCCGTCTTGGCCATAGACATCGGCTGTGTCGAAGAAATTGATGCCAGCGTCGAGAGCGCGGCTCATGATGCGGTGCGACGATGTTTCGTCGGTGCCCACTTGGTGCATGAACGATTTCTCGTCGGCCTCTCCGAAGGTCATGGTGCCGAGGCACAGCGTCGAGACCTTGAGGCCACTTCTCCCGAGGTTACGGTATTCCATGGGGGCTCCATCCAGCGGTGAGACCAAGCCGCGTAGGGTCGTCGGCGCTGTGCGTCAACCGGACTTGTTCGCAGTTCTGACGGCGACCCTGCATTTCTACGTGTCATTGAGTGCGGTCTCGGGGGCGTTTCCATTGTATGAAGCCCCCTTGCTTATCGACCCATCGGCCGATATCCGACGCGGGTGAACTAGGCATACTTCTGCCACCACTTTGGGGTTTGTACATGCGCGCGATCACCCGCTTCGACGTCCCTTCCCGCCTCCTCCGCCTGAGCTTGCTCGTGACTGCAGCGGCCTTCGGAGCCCCCGCGTGCGATGGGGGCGAGTGCGCCGACGCCGAGGACTGCCCTGACGAACAAGTCTGCACGGAGGCCACCTGCGTTGCAGCCAAGGGCGAGGGCCTGCCCGTCGCAGGTGGCGGGGGCGACGGCGACCCGCTCGACACGACGGGTGGCGGCACGACGGGCGGTGATACCAGCGGCGGCGGCACGACGGGCGGTGATACCAACGGCGGCGGTACGACCGGCGGCGGTACGACGGGTGGCGGCACGACGGGCGGTGATACCAGCGGCGGCGGTACGACCGGTGGCGGCACGACGGGCGATGGTACCAGCGGTGACGACACGACCGGCGGCGACACGGGCCCTGGGGACGGCGCGGGTACTTCTGACCCAGTCGATCCGACCTGCCAGCCCAGCGGTGAGCGTTGCTCCTTCGTCGATGAAGACTGTGACGGCGAGAACAATGAGGGGCTCGACTGTACCTTCCTCGCGTCCACCAAGAGCGGCCTCTACCAGGTGGACCCCTTCGCCCAGACGGCAACTCTGCTGCGCACAGTGAGCTTCCCCGTCGTCAGCGAGTACATCTTCGACATCGCCACGGCCCCCGGCGGCATGGTGTATGCGACCACTGGAGCTCGCAAGTTGTATCAGCTCGACCCCTCAGGTCCGGTGGCGGTTACGCTGACCCCCGACGACAACAGCTCTGACTCCTTCTACGACTTGCCTTTCAACCCGAATGGATTGGCTATCGGCGGCGACGGCAGCTTCTACGTCTCGAACTTTGATTCGGCCACTTCGTCGAAAGTGGTGATGGGCGCCGACCTCACCACGAAGCCAGGGCTGCTCACGACACTGACGGGCTTCGACAGCGCCGGGGACTGCGTCATCAACAAGGGAGCGTTGTTGCTCTCCGCCGACGGTGGTGATGGTGGTGCGAGCGACATCCTCATCCAGTTGCCGTGGGACTCCCTCGAGCCCATCGTCATCGGTGCCTTCGGGTACGACGGCGTCTTCGGTCTCTCGGAGGCGTTCGGCGAGCTCTTTGGCGTGACCGAAGACGGCAAGGTCCTGCTCATCGATAGCGACACCGGTGCCGCGGAGCTCCTCTTCGATACCGACCTCATCTTCACGGGCGCGGCGAGCGACCGCTGAGCCAACTCGCATAGCCCACCGAAAAAGCGCGGCTCCCCGACGAGGACGCCGCGCTTTTTTGTTGCACCCACCACGAGCGTGGGCTCACAGCGTCGTCGCTACCTGCCGCAAGACCGCCGGGGCGTTCTCGGTGACGACGTCACCATGTCCAGGAACGATGCGGACCAGGTTTGGCGTATCGGCAAATGCCTCGAGGCCATGGCGCGCAGCGCTCTTGTTATCGTAGAGAGTGAACCGCGCGAGGGGGGTGGTGCGCGGCCCTCCCGAGCTACCCATCAAGCGCAAGACGAGCCCACCGAAGCCTTTTTGGTGCGGCACATTGAAAACGGCGTCATTGAACACAAGCGTCACTCCGTCGTCGCTGCGCACCCGCAGCACGTTCTCGCGGCCGCGCACGCCTTCGAGGGGGAGCAGCGCGACGTCAGCGTCACTGGGGAATTCATCGGCAGTCAGGTCGACCCTGACCACCTCGCTGATTTTCTTGCGCCCCCCTCGAGGGGCGATGATCTTTGCGCCTGGGTAGCGGCTGGCGTAGCGAGGTCCGTCGAGACGGTGGAATGCGTTCGGTATCACGACGTATTCGATAGGGCCGAGAGCCTCGACATTGGCT
>JBMTAX010000270.1:0-5071 GCA_049429145.1 Myxococcota bacterium | reverse complement strand
ACGACCTAAATCACTACTCAAATAATTTCATCGCCGAGACCCTCATCAAGACCATTGCGACCACTGCCGTCGATGAAAACGGCGAACCGCGACAGGGCAGCTTCGCCGAGGGGATTGCGCTCGCGCGGCAGTTCCTTGAGGAGAGAGTGGGATTCGTCCCCGACTCCTACGTATTCGGTAACGGCTCTGGTCTCAACGACGTCAACCGGGTAAGCGCTCGCCAACTGATTCAACTGCTCGCCTATATGCGACGTGACTTTCAGACCGGGAATGAATTCGTGAATTCCCTTGCCGTGGCCGGTACCCAGGGCACGATCGGTTTTCGCATGAAGGATACGGTTGCGGAGCGACGACTACGGGCCAAAACAGGCACGCTGCGCGGCGTCAGCGCTCTCTCGGGATACGTCGAGGGAGCGCGGGGAGAGACCATTGCGTTCTCTATCCTGGTGCAGGGCTACCGCAGCTCGGTGTCACCCATTTGGGATGTGCAGAACGACATCGGTCTGGCCCTCGCTGGTGGCAGCGAAATTCTCGCGCCGCCCTCTGTGGAGACAGCGGCCGTTGTCGATGACCCTGGTCCAGCGACGACGGAAGACAAAGCGCAGGATCCCGCAGCTCCTTCCCCCGCGGCCACCGCACAGGCCACTGTAGATTTTCCTGAAGACGGCTCGAAGGGTGGTGCTCCATGAAGACGCAGGCCGCGCAATTGGACTCGCGAGAGGCGCGTCGTCAGAGACGGCCGTTCCATCCATCGGTGGCACTACTTCTGACGCTGTGCTGCGCAGCACCGGCGGCCGCAGCTGAATTCGAGCGGGTTCCTGTCCTCGAAAAGAACGTAGCTTTTTGGCGCAAAGTGTATGCGGTGTGGGGCGAAAATGAGATCGCGCTCCACGACAGAGATGACCTCGGGGTGGTCTACCGCATCGTTCCCGTTCCTGGGCGCGGCGAGAAAGTGAAGGGTGTGACTCGCAGCCAAGCTATCGAGAAAGCGCGGGCGGAGGTCGTGGCGGCGTTGGCAGCTCTCGCTCAGAAGAAGCCCACCACTGCCGAGGGACTCAGTGGCGTCGAGCGGGAGGTGTTTGAGAACCTAAAGGGGGTGACGAGGCCAGATAAGTACACGCGCCCCTCCGACATCCGCGCGCAGAATGGGTTGCGCGAGCGCGCTCGGGAAGGATGGGCGGCTCTCGGCCAATACGAGGAGGGAATCAGGGCCGAGATCAACAAGGCCGGAATGCCCGCTGACATCATCGCCCTCGCATTTGTCGAGAGCCTCTTCAATATTCGTGCGATTTCCCACGCCGGCGCCGCCGGCATGTGGCAGTTCATGCCAGCGACCGGGCGCGAGTATATGCAGGTCAATGACGTCGTTGACGAGCGCATCGACCCCATCCTCGCTACGGCGGCAGCTATGAAATACCTCGCCAGTGCCCGGCGCTTACTCGGTCCCTGGCCTCTCGCGATCACGTCATACAACTACGGACGCACTGGCATGAAGCGGGCGGCGAATGCCGTCGGTAGTGACGACTTCGGCGTCATTTACGAGCGCTACACCTCGAACAAGAACTTCGGGTTCGCCGCCAAGAATTACTATGCATCCTTCTTGGCCCTCCTCGACGTCGTGCAGCAGCCAGAGCGTTACTTTCCAGGACTGAAGAAGAAGCCAGCGTGGCGTTTCGACGTCATCCGGCTGCCGTTCTCGGTCTTCGCGACGCAGCTTGACCAGGTGGCTGGCCTTTCCGTCGAGGAGCTCGGTCGTTACAACCCCTCCCTGACCAAGAAGGCACGCTTAGGCAAGGTGCCATTGCCGCGCGGCCTGCCGCTCCGTGTCCCTATCGGGTACGGTTCGAAGGTCACTGCCAGCCTCCAAGGGATGTCGTTCCAAGAACGGCGACGCGCATTGCAGCACATTCACCAATGGCATCGTGCCAACGGTAGACAGACCCTCGCTAACATCGCGTCTCGCTATGGCGTCGCTGAAGCCGACGTCGCCGTCCTCGCCGGCCTGCCTCTCGGGGCAACCCCGTCCAAGGGCACACGGGTGCCCATTCCTGGTGGTCAGGCTCGCTATTCCCTGATTCCTGAAGCTCGCGATCTGTCCGTCCCCGAAGCGCCCCCGGTACCAGAGGCGCTGTTGGCGCTCGCTCCAGCGTCTCCTCCGGTACAGGCCGCGCCCGCCCCCGCGGCCGCTAAGCAGGCCCGCCGCGCCCAGGTGCGGCTGCGTCAGCTGGAGGTCACAAACCTCGAGGAGGCCTTCCCCGCGGTAGATGTCTTGACGACTGCGCGCGCCGATGATCTTGGAGACGTCGACATTCTCTCCCGCGCTGCCGGCGAGGAGTCATTGGATGAAGAGCTGCCCTCGAACGACGACAGCCGCAGGGTGGCGCCCTCCAAAGGGGAACAGCAGTCGGAGTTTCCCTCGACGAGCTGAGACATCACGCCGTCGAGCGCCGTCTCAGCGAGAGCCGGTACAACCTTTTCTTTTCCGCCTCGGTCGGGCACTCCCCCTTGGGAGGAGACCACCATGAGCGATGTCGACGCGGGCGCTGTGCAGAAGCGCGATCCAGCTTCCAAGACCCACCACATCGAGGCCTGTCTCACGACTGCTGTCGAGTACCGGAAGTCAGCAGGGTTCGAACATTACGAGTTCGAGAACCAAGCGCTCCCCGAGGTCTCGCTGGACGACATCGATCTCAGCTGCAGCCTCGTCGGTAAAGTTCTCTCGGCCCCGCTGATGGTCTCTCCCATGACGGGCGGGGTGGAACGCGGGGGGGAGTTGAATCGTCGTCTTGCCCGTGCCGCCGAGCGTTTTGGACTGCCCATCGGGGTCGGTTCCCAGCGAGTCGGGGTCGAGGACAGCAGCCGCGCCTCCACCTTCGAGGTGCGTCGCGAGGCACCCACCACCGTTGTCTTCGCCAACATTGGTGCGGTGCAGCTCGTCAAAGGCTGGGGGCGCGACGAGGCGATGCGCGCCGTGGAGATGATCGATGCGGACGCCTTATTTCTGCATCTCAACCCGATGCAAGAGGCCATTCAGGGAGGCGACCAAGATTTTCGTGGACTGACCACGCGCATCAAAGAGCTGGTACGCGCCCTCGCGCGCGACGGTGTGCCCGTCTTCGTGCGTGAGGTGGGCTTCGGCCTGAGCGAGGATGCGACCCGCGCGCTTCTCGATTGTGGCGTCGCTGGCCTCGACTGTGCGGGTGCTGGTGGTACGTCGTGGGCCAAGGTAGAGGGCGTGGTCGCGAAGACTGAGCGTCGCCGCATCATGGGGGACGTTTTTGGGGAGTGGGGCATTCCCACCGTCGAGAGCATCCTTAACGTAAGGCGCGTCTCTGACCGCATCCCCCTGATCGCGACGGGGGGTTTACGCAGCGGCGTCGATGTGGCGAAGGCCGTTGCCCTCGGGGCTGACATTGGCTCGATGGCTCGTCCGTTCCTCGTCGCAGCCGACGCTGGTGACGAGGCGCTTACGGCCTTCATTGAGCGCACCTTGACCGAACTGCGCATCTGCATGTTCGGTATCGGCGCGGCGAACCTCGACGCACTGAAGGCTTCCTCGCGCCTCGTCCGCCGCGGGTGACGTGCTTTCCGTGCAGGTCTCGGGCGGCACTGAAAGTCACCACACCTCTGCCGCGGTCGGTTCCTCGGCAGAGGTGCGCGCACAACATCTGGTCATCGGTTCGCCTGCGCTGACTCGGCTCAATGTCTGAGCACCGCGATCATACGCGTTCCGAGCGTGGTCCCCGCGAGGACCATGGCGACACCTACGCAAAGGAAGGCGATGTGTGACAGGGTCATCCCCGGGACTCCGCCGGTGACGTCGACCAAGACCAAGATACCCAGCACCGAGGCCGCGATCCCTGCCAGGACTTCGGTGCCCGCAGTAGCGCGTGATGCCCCCTTGCTCAGCCGTCGTTCGTGCTCGGTGTCTCGCCCCAGTGACGCGAGCTCTGCTTGGGTGGCGCTGGCGAAGATGAGGGTCGCGCCAAAGACGATGGCGGCGACGGGCAGGAGCACCGTGGGGTACACACCCACCAACGCCAAGATACCGAGGGCTACGCCTGCGGCTCCTCCCAGAAACTCTGCGGTGACGCCGCCCCCGATGTCGGCTTGTTGACGCCGCTCGAAGCCAACGTCGTGAAGGATATCCTTCCATCGCGCCGACACCGCGGCGCCGCTCAGAACGAAGCCCACTCCGATGGCGATGGAGGTGACCGCGGCCATCACCGTCGACGCGATGCCCAGCAGCCCAAGCAGGGGAAGAATGATCGCTGCGGCCCCTGCGAGGGCTGCGACGAGAGATGCGCTGGTGACCGCCTTCGCGGTTCGGTCGGTGACATTGGCGCCGGCATAACCGCCAGCGCCTTTGCTGCGTTCGTGTCCGTCTTCAGGAGTGCGAATGTCGACTTGTGCCATGACGTATCTGTCTCCGTGTCAATGGCGTCGGCAGGGAGGAGAGCACGCTCACGTCTCGCCCCCGCAACGCCGGGACATGCGTGTGCATCGCATGCAGCGTGCCACGGAGGGGCAGAGGTACCTTGGGCCGGAGGCAAGGATCGCGAGGGGCGAAAACTGGAGCCAACGGTGCAGAGCGTCCCATAGTGGCGCCACGCTGCGGCGATCGGCGCCGCTTGTCACCCCAAGGAGAAGGCCCATGAAGCGTGTGCCCTCATCTGACCGCAAGGTCTTCCTCGACGCACTGGCGCTCTGGGACCGCCCAGAGGAACAGTTGTACGGCAAGGTCCTGGAGCGGGACCTCGACACCGACGCGTTTGTAGAGCGCCTCTTTTCGAACCCTCGCGCAGGACTGCTCGACAGTTGAGGATCCGCCCCGTTGTCGTCGCTTCGCCCGTGGGTGGGCGTGGCGACGACGTCACCCCCGCAGTGAAGGTGTCGCACGCGCCCATTCCGATTGGTGGAGCGATGTGCACCGATGCGGGCGAAGGCTCCGCGGGGTACGTCACAGAGGGGTGATGACGAGGTCGTCGTAGTGGACCTCACTCTCCCAGTTGGTGAAACCCAAATGTTGGTGTCGCGGTCCGCTCAGCGGCTGTTCATCATCGTACGTCAG
>JBMTAX010000269.1:0-5137 GCA_049429145.1 Myxococcota bacterium | reverse complement strand
TGCTCGACCGCGACCGAGGCGCCCATGACGGGCATGATGTCGAGGTCGTCGTAGTAACCGAGGTGCGCGACGCGAAAGATCTTCCCCTTGAGCGCGTCTTGGCCGCCGGCAATGGTGATGTTCGCGCGATCCCGCAGCCCCTTGTAGACGGCATCGGGCGGGATCTCCGACGGGGAGACCACACTCGTGACCGATTCGGCGGGCACCTTGGCGAAGAGGGAGAGACCGAGGGCCTCGCAGCCCACACGGGTCGCGCGGGCGAGCCGGGCATGTCGTGCGAAAATTTGTTCGAGGCCCTCCTCGCGCAGCAACCGCAGTGACTCCTGTAGGCCGACAATGAGAGAGACGGCAGGCGTGTAGGCCGTTTGGTTTTGTGCTTGGTTCTTCTTCTCTTTGTTGAGGTCGAAGTAGTAGCGAGGGCCCTTCGCCTGGCTCGCGCGTCGCCAAGCCTTCTCGCTCGATGCCACGAAGGCGAGCCCCGGGGGGAGCATAAAGGCTTTCTGAGAGCCTGATACCAACACGTCGATATGATCGCGCTTCGGGTTGATGTCCCACACACCGACGGCAGTGATGCCATCGACGAGGAAGAGCGTGTCTTCACGGTCTTTCACGAGCGCGCCGATGGCCTCGTACGGGTGACGAACCCCCGTCGACGTCTCTGAGGCCACCACGACGACGCCTTTGGCATCTGGGTGGGCCTTCAAAGCCTCTTCGACCTTGCCCGGATCGGCGGCTTCCCCCCATTCGACGGGGATGTCGATGGCCTCGAGGCCAAGCTTCCGCGCCATCTGCCCCCAACGCTCGCCAAACTTGCCGCCTCCGTCGCAGTTCACGTTGTCGCCGACGCTGAAGTAGGTCTGGATGGCAGCCTCGAACCCGCCGGTACCGGAAGAAGAGAGGATCAAGACGTCGTCGTCGACCTGGAAGAGCCAACGAAGTCCCTCGCGACACTCGGCGAAGATCTTCTCGAAGGCCGGCGTGCGATGGTGCCACATGGGGTTGGCCATCGCGGTAAGGACCGTCTCGGGAACAGGAGTGGGACCAGGGGAGAGCAGGCGATATTTCATGGGTGGCTCCGAGGCGACGCTGCGCCGCGGCATTTATCGCGGGAGGTGGCTCGGCGCGTCAACCACTGAGCACGAGTTCGGCCACGGCGGCGAGCGTGGGCACGCGCGGCTCATCGCCCCCGTGGCTTCCCAGCAGCACCACCCCGCCATACCCGGCGCGCCGCGCCCCCTCGCCATCGGTGTCGCGCCGATCACCGACGTGGACGATGTGACCTGGAGCCACCCCCAGTTGCGCCGCCGCCGCGTGAAAGGCGCTTGGCCAGGGTTTCAGCGCGCCGTAGCACTCTGCCCCGATGAGGGCCTGCCAGGGCACGTTGTGCAGCCCCAGTGCCTCAAGCTTCGCGTGCGGCTCGTAGTCAGAGACCACCCCAAGCGTGATGCCTGCATCGTGAAGGCGTCGCAACGACGTCTCCGCGTCAGGCCAGGGCCCGATGCGGCGCAGGGTCTGGCACAGGCGCGCTCCGAGCACGTCGTCAGCCCGCTGTCGTGCGTGCGCTGCGTCAGTACCGAGACGCTGAGCGAGTTCCTCCGCCTCGGCACGGAGCAAGGCCTCGTGAGAACCAAAGTCACGACCACGCAGGTCCTCTCGCACGCGGCGCGTGACCCGCACCGCACGCAGGTGACCGAGGTTCCGCCAGAGATAGTCACGGCGAGCCCGCTTGGCGTCGTAGAGGGTGCCGTCGAGGTCGAACGTCATCGCGCGCGGCCTGGCCGCGAGTACCGCGGTCACAGGCCCCTCCGACACGGAAGCTGACTCACCAGCGTTTCGTCGACCTCAGCGAGGCCCAGTTCCTCGAGCAACGCGCCATCCCGAGAGAGATGAGGAGTCTTCACGTGGGCGTCCGGCGCCCCGGCGGCGACGCGGCGGGCTCGATGTCGCGCGAAGGCCCCATCGGGCAACGTGCGCGCTTCGAGAGGACCAAGCCGCAGTGACTGGCGTTTCGCGTCGTATTCTACGTTCTCTCGGCGCAGCGATTCGTCGAAGCGACGGGCGAAGTCACCGCGCTCGTCGTCGTTCCAAGCCCCCATGCCGTCCAGTAGGAGGAGGTAGCGAGGCGCCTCCCCTGCCGCGAGCGGGAGCAACGGAGCCACTGTGAAGCCTTGCAGGCCTCGCGTATCCGCTGCGAGCCGGTCCATGGCGTTGACGACATGACTCTCACCCAGTTTCTCTCCGGTGAGAGAGGACATATTTCCACCTTTGTGGCGGAATACCACGAGAGGCGCACGGCCTATGTGGCCCGTCACCTCTACTACGTCATTCATCTGGTAACGGTAGAGGCCTGCGCTCGTCGTCACTACGACATAGTAGCGTTGCCCACGCTCCGCTTCGTGAAGCTCCAAGGGGCGCGAGTGCCCGGCAAGCACGGCCTCGAGTTCCTCCTCGGGGATGAGTTCGAAGAGGTGACCATGGGGGAGCAGAAGGCTGCTCGCTCCCTCGGTGGTGAGAGGTGCGCCAAAGCACCCCTCGCTGGCGACGTACCCATAGTCGAGGATGGGCAAGTCTCCATAGGAATCGCGCAGTTGAGCCAGGTACCAAGGAGCACTACCTCCCTTCCAAGCCACAAGCCCGCATAAGCCAGGGAAAACATCCACCATACGCGCCCGCCCTCGACGAGAGAGACTGTCTCCCAGGCGTCTCGCCGCCAAGGGCGATGGACGGGCACGAGCGGTCAGCTCCCGACGTTGCTCCTCGGACAACACCAACTCGTCTCCCAGTCGACCTGATGCCAACTCGTCGACGAAGCGTTCGGCGTTCTCCTCGAGTGTGCGGGCGAAAAGCAAAAGGGTGGAGGGGTTGATGGCCGAAACGAGGCGAACGTCCTCTTGCAATGCGAAGCGCAGACAAAGCCTATAGCGAGATTCGAAGTGCTCCACCTCGAATACAGTCGAGGGTACAGCGTCGAAGGCACTCTCGGAGCGAGCGAGTCCCCCGGACAGGGCCACTGTGATGGATCCGGCCTTTCTGCCGCCGCCAAGGTCCTCGATGTGGGGGGAACGCATCGAGAGACGCTTGCCGCGCAAAAGCTCGGGAAACGAAGTCAATGAGGTGCGCAGCAAGAGACGAGTCGCGACGCGACACTCCTCCATGAACGACGGGGTGACGGGGATCAGCTTGCGTCGCCCCGTGGTGCCCGAAGTTGTTGCGTAAAAGAGTGGGTCTTCCGCGACGAGAATGTTTGGTTCGCCTTCGACCATGCGGTCGACCAAAGCCTCCATATCTGACCATGTGCAGAGGGGCATCGCAGCTTGGAGGTCCCGCAGGGTGCGAACGCGGCCGAAGTCGTATCGACGTCCCACCTCAGTGCCGGAGTTGCGCTCCATCACCTGCCGCAGTCGCTTTGTCTGTGCGGCATGCACGTCGCGCACCGCCTCACTGAGTTCTCGTGTGGTGCGGGTGAACAACAGGTGCGAAAGCGCGCGCACGCTCCCACTCGGCAGGGCCCCGACAGCGCGCGCCAGCTGATGGGTCAGCATCGGACTCCTCGGTACGGCAGGAACGCAGGCCACAGGAACGCAGGCGATGGCGATAGGATGCACCCGTGGGGGAGTGCCGTTGTCGGCGAGGCGGGCCTCGGCTCTGGCAACGTCATGCTCGACGTCATGTGCCACCTCCTACAGCATCGGGTTGCTCGCACAATTCGTGGAGACCGTACTCTGTCTGCGAGCATCGGTCATGCCCTCGAGGTTCCATGTGGCCCCGTCCTCCTCTTGTCGGACGAAGGAGCGAAGGAAGAAGTTCGCAGCCCAGGAAAGACGCGGTAGAGGCGAGGACATGGTGCTGCGAATCTTGGTCGCGTGGTGCGTCTTGTCGGGGCTCGCGGCCTGGGCGTCGCCGTCGCAATCGACTCCCACGCTCATGCTCCTCGTCGTCGCGGGATCGCTCAGCGGGATGCTCGCCTGCAGCAGCGCGCGCTCGAGCGCCCTGCTGCGAGCGGCTAGCGCGGGCGAGTTACGCATCTCGGACGACGGAACCCGGTTCTCTTGGTGGGGAAGGGCGGCCCCCTCGCTCGCCGTAGGCGCCACTCTCGGCAGCGTGGCTGCATTCGCGCTCGGTGCCACTTTCGTCACGATCACCCCTTCGCTCCTTTTTCTCCTCTTCTTCTCGACGAGCGCGGTCTCTTCGCTGTGTGGCCTCGCCCTCAGCCGGCGGGACCTCCGTCTGATTTGGCGTCGTCGGGAAACGACGATGGCCGCGTGGGTGTGGCTCGATACCGCGCTTCCTGCGGGCGTGTTCGCGGCAGGCTTCGCGGTGGTGCTCGCGCAGTTGCGATTTCCTGTCGGCCCCGTGGCGGTGGGCGATGCTGCTCGCCACGCTGCCGGCACCGTGCTCCTCTACGGGGTTTTGCTCGGTGTCCCCGCAGCCATGAAGACCGCCCGAGAATCCCGTGCCGGACTCGTGCAGGCCACCACGAGTCACCTCGTCAAGTTTAGTCCAGTCGCCTTCTCTGGCACGGTGGGACTGCTGACGCTGATCATCGTTCCTCAGGTCGTTGACGCGATCGACGCATCGACGTTCGCCGTCGCGAAAGGGGCACTGGGACTCGGCATAGGTACGGTGGCGGCCGCATTGGGTGCCCTGCGAGGAGCCGCTCGATCAGCCTGATGCCGACGATAGCCTGATTCAGCGGCCCTGCCTGAGGTGGATGATTGGCGAGGGGAGCCGTGACAACGGATCACTGCCTACCGGCACACCCGGTTTCGGCCACCCTGTTTCGCCTCATAGAGCTTCTCGTCGGCTCGCTTGACGAAGCTCAGGGGCACATCCGATTCGCGGAGCCCTGCGACCCCCATGGAGGTGGTGACCGGGATGACATTCTCTTCAAACTCGAAGTGCGTGGCGGCTATCTTGCCTCGGATCTTGTCGGCAAAAGTGAAGCCACGCTCGAGGTCGGTGTCTGGCAATAGGATGGCGAACTCCTCTCCGCCATAGCGCGCGAAGCATTCCTCTTTGCGAATGCCCTCCCCCACAATGTCGGAGAGTCGCTTGAGCACATAGTCACCGGCGAGGTGACCGTGGTCGTCGTTGATTCGCTTGAAGTGGTCGAGGTCAAACATGATCAGAGTGAGGG
>JBMTAX010000268.1:0-5149 GCA_049429145.1 Myxococcota bacterium | reverse complement strand
CAGCGACGATGGTCAAGCCGATGACGGCGTCAGACACGCCAAAACCGCTGGCGATACCGACCGCGCCGCGCACGAGCGCCGTTGAGCCCCCGGCGAGCAGCGCCACCCCGACCGCCACGGCAGCGACGTTGAAGAGAACGGCGGCGCGCCCGACACGACCGAAGGACGCCGTGGCAACCTCGGCAAATTCTGCTTGCTCCACGTCGGAAGTCGCTTTGCGGCCCACCCATACCGCATAGGCGGTAAACGCCACGATGCCCCCAAGCAGAAACCCGCCCTCCAAGCGATCGACGGAACCATCGCGCGACAGCAGGTGCAGCTGGAAAGCGGCAAGCATCATCACCGGCCACTCGAGCCGCACAGTATTGCCTTGGATGCGCAACGGTCGGACGAGCGCAGTGAGACCGAGGATGGCGCCGATGTTGAAAATGTTAGACCCGACGACATTGCCCGCCGCGAGCCCCGGGCTGCCTTCAAGTGCGGCTTGGGTCGAGACCACCAGCTCGGGCATCGACGTCCCTGCCGCGACAATGGTGAGACCGATCACGGCGGGTGTCACACGTGCGAGCAGCGCGATGCCGCTCGCACCACGCACCAACACCTCGCCGCCGCCCACGAGGAGCCCGAGACCGAGAAAAACCAGGAGCCAATCGGTGAGCATTCGTTGCCCCACCCGCGCCAAAAACCGCGCGGTCGCCAACCGGTAGAAGGAGGTGGCAGAAGTACAGGCGCTCCACAACGGAGAACGTCGCCGTGTCAGCGCACGAGAGACCCTGACGGCGGTCTAGTGCAAGGGCTCCACCAACGACACGATGGCCGCACACAACGCGGCCGCATCGTGTTCGCTGAGCACAAGGGGTGGCATCACATACAGCACATCGCAGTGGGCGAGACGTAGGGGCCGAAGAAACACGCCGCGCTCCACATAGGTTTCCGACGGCGGTGCGCGCCCCGGCGGCAGCACCACGGCGCCCATCGCCCCTTTGATGCGCACATCGACGACGAGCGGGTGGTTACGCAGGGGCGAGAGCCCTGCCGACAGCCATGTCGACAAGCGTGCGACCCGTTCCGAGACCTCCCTTTCGTCGAAGAGATCGAGGGACGCGAGGGCCGCCGCACAGGCGAGGGCGTTACCCATGTAGGTCGGACCGTGTTGCAGCGCGAAAGACGGGTTGTCGTTGAGAAAAGCGGCGAACAACGATTCACTGGCGACGGTGCACGCAAGGGGCAGCATGCCCCCGGTGAGGGCTTTGCCAAGGGTATGACGTCTGGGGTGACGCCCGCCTCGAGCAGTGCGAAGCGTGCCCCCGTGCGAAAAAAGCCTGTGGCGATCTCGTCGAAGATAAGCCACACGCCATGCTCGTCGCACAGGGCGCGCAGACGGCGTAACACGTCGGGTCCATGCAGCTTCATCCCGCCCGCGGCTTGTAGCAACGGCTCGATGATGACGGCACACAGCGACCCGGCCTCTCGCGCGAAGTGTGCTTCAAACGCACTCCATTCGTCGTCGTCACGGGGAATGGACGTGTGCACCACGTCACTGTCAGCAGGTGTGAATGCGCGATGCATTCCGTCGACAGGGTCGCAGAGGCGCATCGTGGCGAAGGTGTCGCCATGGTACCCGCCCTCGAAAGCCAACACCCGCCTTCTGTTCGGCCTGCCGAGATTGGCCGCGGCCTGCTTACAGATCTTGAGGGCGACCTCGACGGCAACGCTGCCGCTCTCGACGAGAAACACGCGTGACAATGGCATGGGAAGTTGTGCCGCGAGGCGGCGACAAAGTTCGTAGGCACTTTCGTGGGCGAGTCCCCCAAAGGCGACATGGGGCAACCGGTGCAATTGCTGCTCGATGGCCGCCACGAGGTGCGGATGCTGGTATCCGTGCGCCACCGTCCACCATGACGCAATGCCGTCGATGAGTTCACGCCCATCGGTGAGCACGAGGCGGGACCCGCGAGCGCCGCTGACCGGCAGCGGCCGTGGCGACGTGCGATGCTGGCAATAGGGCCGCCAGACGTGGGCTTCCCCGTCGGTCAGCCACCCCGGCACGGCAGCCTGCAATGACGTCGCTACCACGGGGTCCTCACGAGAGAGGGGCCGCCGCTGGCTCTACGATGGAGGCACCGGCGCAGCTATGATGGTCCTCCTCGGCACTGAGGTGCGTCGGCTCCCACGCGACGAGGCCGAGGCGAGTGAAGAGCGACTCGTCACGCGAGGCGCCATTGTTCTTCGTCGTGAGCAGTTTCTCTCCCCAAAACACGCTGTTCGCGCCAGCGAGAAAGCAGAGCGCCTGGAGCTCGTCGCTCATCTGCTCTCGGCCCGCCGAGAGACGCACCACCGTCTGGGGCATTAACAGGCGCGCCACGGCAATGGTGCGCACGAGCTCGATGCCATCGACGGCGTCGACGCTGTTCTCGTCGATCTGCCGCAGCGCGAGCTTGGTGCCCTTCACCTTCACGAGGGTGTTGATGGGCACGCTGCCCGGATGTTCCGGTAGGTTCGCCAGGGTCAACAACATGCCCTCGCGGTCGCGGCGGGTCTCCCCCATCCCGACGATGCCCCCGCAGCACACGCTCACCCCTGCATCGCGCACGTGCTGCAGGGTCTCGAGACGGTCGTCGAAGGTGCGGGTGGTGATGATCTCGGGGTAGTACTCCGGCGAGGTGTCGATATTGTGGTTGTAATAATCGAGGCCTGCGTCTTTGAGCCGACGCGCCTGGTCACCATTCAACATCCCGAGGGTGACGCAGGCCTCCATACCGAGCTGCTTGATGCCACGCACCATGTCACACACGAGGTCGAGGTCGCGATCTTTTGGGGAGCGCCAAGCCGCACCAAGACAATAGCGAGACGCACCGCTCTCCTTTGCCTCGCGCGCAGCCGCCAAGACCTCCTCGACAGGCATGAGTTTTTCTCGCTCGAGTCCCGTGTCGTAGCGAGATGATTGGGGACAATACCCACAGTCCTCGGAGCAGCCACCGGTCTTGATCGACAAGAGCTGCGCCCGCTGCACGGCGTTCCTCGGAAAGTTGGCGCGGTGCACGCACTGGGCTTGGAACACGAGTTCGAGGAAGGGCTGTGCGAACAACGCCTCGACCTCTGCTCGGGTCCAGTCGTGACGGGGCGCGCGGAAGTCACCGAGGGCAACATGGGTGTCAGGCGAAGGGGAGGAGGCAGGATCGCTCATAGCGATACGGTGTCCCCCGCTGACTTTCTCGTCAACAGCGGTTACCGAGCGCCATGGGTAGGTCAGACGTAGAGAGCCTCACGCGCTTCTGCGAAAACAAGTTGGCGACGCTCGAGGAGCGAGCGCAGCGTCGCCACCTCGTCGAGACCGTGCGGCTCCCGGGCGGGCAAGTCCGGCGGGCAAACCGAGTGTTGTGCGACCTCTCGAGCAACGACAGCCTCGGCCTTTGCTTCCACCCCGCGGTGCGCACCGCAGCGGCGGACGCCGCTGAACGCTACGGCACCGGTGCAGGCGCCTCACGCCTCGTGTCGGGCAACCACCCGCTGTTCGCCGCGCTCGAACAACGGCTCGCGCACCATAAACGCGCCGATGCTGCTCTCGTGGTGTCCTCGGGCTACCTCGCGAATTTAGGCCTTCTGCCAGCCCTCGCCTGCGCGAGGGATACGATACTCGTCGACGAGCGTGCCCACGCATGTCTGCACGCCGGAGCGCGACTCGCGGGGGCTGCGGTGGTCGTATTTGCCCACAATAATCTCGTCGCTGTGAAGTGCGGGCTCGAAGAGGCAGCGTCGCGAGGCGGGCGCGTGCTCGTCGTCACCGAGAGCGTGTTCTCCATGGACGGCGACCGAGCCCCCCTGCCCCACCTGGCGGCCCTGTGCCGAGCCCATGATGCGTGGCTCATCGTCGACGACGCCCATGGGTTTCTCGTTTCCCCCGACCAGCCCACGACCTGCGACGATGCCACCGTCGTCACCGGCAGCCTCTCCAAAGCGAGCGCCAGCGTGGGTGGTTACGTCGCTGGCCCGCGTCCGCTCATCGATCTGCTGTGTTCCCGTGCCCGCCCCCTCGTCTATTCTACCGGCCTGCCCCCCGCCGCGGTGGCCGCAGCGACGACCTCGATGGACGTCGCCGAGCAGCAGGGGCCGCCGCTCATGGGTGCGCCGCGAGAGCACGCGTTGCGCTTCTGTCATGCCGTCGGGCTGCCCCCGCCGGAAAGTCACATCGTCCCCCTCTTGGCGGGTGGAGAGGACGACGAGCACCGGGCCCTCGGGCTGATGGAAGCGCTCATTGACGAGGGATTTCTCGCGGTAGCCATCCGTCCCCCCACCGTACCGCGGGGCACGAGCCGACTGCGCCTCAGCTTCAGCGCAGCGCACGATGAGGAGCAGGTGTTGCATCTCGCCGCCGTGGTGCGACGACGCTGGAGCCCGAGGACGTGATGATCGAACAGAAGGGCATTGTTGTCATCGGTAGCCACACAGACATCGGCAAGACCGTGGTGGCATGCACCCTCGTGCGCGCATTGCGTGCCGCGGGCATTCCGGTGGTCCCACGCAAGCCGGTGCTCTCCGGCGTGAGCGATGACGGCGACGCGTTACGGCATACCGATACGGCGCGCTTGCTCGATGCGGCGGGCCTCCCGTTCTCGCGCTTTGCCGAGGTCACGCCGCTGGTGTTTCGGGCTCCCCGTGCACCCGATGCCGCAGCGCGGGCTGAGGGGCGAAGTCTGCTGCTCGACGACGTGGTGCAGGCATGTCACCTCCCCGCCGACCCCTCGACCTTCGTGGTCCTCGAGACCGCGGGCGGTATCATGAGTCCGGTGGCAGAAGACGGACTCGTCGTGGATCTGTGCGTAAAGATCGGATTACCGGTGCTCCTCGTGGTGGGCACCTACCTCGGGGGCATCTCCCACGGACTGAGTGCGCACGTCGTCGCCAAAAACGCGGGGCTCGACGTACGCGGCGTCATCGTCAGCCGCGCCTCTGGGGATGGCGACGTCGAGCCGTTTCGGCGTTTCCTTCCCGGCGTCCCCATCCTCGGTCTCCCGAGCCTGACCGACGGCGAAGCACCTCCATCCGCTTGGCTCGAGCATGTCCTTCGCCTCTGTCGCTGAATAGGATCACAAGCAAGTAGTCACGCACATTGACGCCAACCGCCTCATAGGCTTTCACCTGATCATAA
>JBMTAX010000267.1:0-5162 GCA_049429145.1 Myxococcota bacterium | reverse complement strand
TGCCTGATGGTGATCGAAGACCACATCAATCTCACCGGGGACAATCCTCTCGTCGGCAAAAATGATGACCGTCTCGGGACGCGCTTTCCTGATATGAGTGTGCCCTACGCGGAAGCCTTGCAGCATCTCGCTCACGAGGTGGCGAAGGGGCAGGGGCTACGGCTCGAGCGCGGGGTGTACGCGGGCGTACTTGGACCGAGTTACGAAACCCCAGCAGAGGTGCGCATGTTGCGTCACTTGGGCGCGAGCGCCGTTGGGATGAGTACGGTGTACGAAACCATCGCCGCCAATCACGGTGGCGCTGAGGTGCTCGGCATCTCCTGCATCACAAACCTCGCGGCGGGTATGAGTGCACATCCTCTGACGCACAGCGAGGTGAAAGAGACCGCACAGCGCGTTGAGCAAGCATTCTCTGCCCTTGTGCTTGCGCTTGTGCCCCGGCTGTCCCTGGCCGACTGAGTGTCTGCCGGCACCGTCGCGACGCCGTCCTCGGTATGCCAGGGCGCAGCATGCGCACAGCGCTCAAGGTGCACTCTGCCCCAGGCGGAACCCCAAGAGTCCGCGAGGAGCGTCTCCTCGTCTATAGCAGAAGCAGGCGCGGCTCTTGCGCTCCTACTCGTCGTTACGCCTGCACGGGTTGCGCAATCGCCACGTCGCGGGCCACGAACCAGGAGCGCCCATGTCTCTCACTCGCGCCGCGCCAGTGCTCGGTGTTGCCGTGGCTCTCTTCGCGCTGCCCACCGTCGCCAAGTCGGCAGAGAACCCGAAGGCGGCTGTCGGGCCTCACTCCACGAAAACGAGTCCCGCGCGTGCAACTCCCCCGTCTTCCGACTTCGAACCCATTGAAGTGCTCGGCGTGGTGCCCACCGAGGAGGGCAACTTCGTCATTCTGGTGGACCCCCAAGAGAAACGAATGCTTCCACTCGACGTGGGGCTGGCCGAAGCGCTCGCGATCCACGTCCGCCTGGAGCGGCAGCGCTTCCCTCGTCCTCTTACGGTTGACCTGCTGGACGACGTCCTCGAGCGTCTAAGCGGTCGCATCGTCAGGGTGCAGATCGACGGTTTCCGGGACGAAACATTTCTTGGCACCATCTTCGTCGAGCACGGAAAGACCGTGCACCGCCTCGATGCGCGCCCATCAGATGCCATCGCGCTGGCCCTCGGGCACGGGGTGCCTATTTTCATCGACCGGGAGGTCATGGCCACACACTCCCTCGACATCGCTGAGCTCGAAGCCGAGGGTGAGGGCCTACAGCCCATCCCGGACAATGCGGGCAGCGACGGACAGAAGCCCATCGTGAAACTCTAGGTCTTTGGGGGCGCGCAAGGCCTGTCCTTACCATTCTGTCGCTGACGACCGAGCCACTTCTCGCTACGGTGGCGCCATGCAGCGCTTCCACATACTTTCCGTTTTCGTCTTCGTGCTTTCGACGCTCAGTGGGTGTCGCTCTGACCATGCGCAATCCGCACAGCCTGATAGCCGAGTGCGCACCGCAGAGAAGCCCACTCCCAGCGAGGTACAGGCCTGGCTCGCGCGCACCGACCAGGAACTGAAGGAACTGTGGCGTGCGTCGGCGCAAGCGGCTTGGGTGAAAGAAAATTTCATCACCGACGACACCGAGGCGCTGAGTGCTGCGGCCGAGGAAAAGGTCATGGCCTACAGCGCGAAAGCCATCCAAGAGGCCGCAGCTTTCGATGACGATGGGTTGCCCTCTGAACTCTCGCGCCAGCTACGACTGCTCAAAGTCTCTTCGTCATTGCCTGCCCCCAATGACTCCGAGAAACGCGAGGAGCTCGCGACGCTCTCCTCGAAGCTCGTGGGCATGTATGGCAAGGGTCAATGGTGCCCTGAGGGACGTGAGGCGGGCGACGCGGCTTGTGAAGATCTGGTGAAACTGTCGAAGACCCTTGCCGAGAGCAGGGACCCAGCGGTGCTTGCAGAGGCGTGGCGTCGATGGCGCACCATCTCGCCGCCGATGCGTGAGATGTACACGCGCTTCGTCGAGCTCGGCAACGAAGGCTCGCGCGAGATTGGCTTTACGGACCTCGGGGACTTGTGGCGTTCTCGCTACGACATGCCCCCTGACGAGTTCAGTGCCCTCACCGGCAATCTGTGGGCCCAAGTGGAGCCACTCTACCAAGAGCTCCATTGCTATGTGCGCAAGCGTCTTGCGGCGCACTATCCGAACGAGATGACGAAGCAGGGCACCATCCCCGCCCACCTCCTCGGCAATATGTGGTCGCAGAGTTGGGGGAATATTTATCCTTTGGTGGAGCCCTGGCCTGGCCACGCGAGTCTCGACGTGACCAAGGCCGTCATGGCCAAACAGCTCGACGCACGGGCGATGGTCAAACTCGGGGAGCAGTTCTTCACCTCGCTGGGGCTCGACCCTCTGCCTGAGACCTTCTGGCAGCGTTCGTTGTTCACGAAGCCTCGCGACCGGGACGTGGTGTGCCACGCGAGTGCGTGGGATGTGACTCTCGGAGGCGATGTGCGCATCAAGATGTGCATTGAGCCTAATGAGGAGGATCTCATCACGATCCACCATGAACTCGGTCACATTTATTACTATCTCGAGTACAAAGACAAACCGGCACTCTATCAAGATGGAGCCAACGACGGGTTCCACGAGGCCATCGGCGACGCTATCGCTTTGTCGGTGACCCCCCGCTACCTGGTGGACCGTGGCATTCTCACTGAGGCGCCGGACGACGAACGTGCGATTCTCAATGTGCAAATGCGGGATGCGCTCGAAAAGATTGCCTTTCTGCCATTCGGGAAGCTCATCGATGAATGGCGCTGGGATGTATTCTCTGGGAAGACATCCCCTGCCAACTACAACCAGGCATGGTGGGCCTTGCGTGAGAAGTACCAGGGCGTGCATTCGCCTCTGCCCCGGAGCGAGGCCGATTTCGACCCGGGTGCGAAGTTCCATATCCCCGCGAATACGCCCTACATGCGCTACTTCCTCGCCCATGTTCTGCAGTTCCAGTTCCATAAGGCGATGTGTGAGGCTGCGGGCCACACGGGGCCGCTCCACACCTGCAGCGTCTATGGCAACAAGGAAGCAGGGGAGCGGCTGCGCAACGTTTTGCGCCTCGGCTCCTCGCGTCCGTGGCCCGAAGCACTCGAGGCAATGACCGGCAGCCGCGAAATGAGCGCAGAGCCCCTGGTGGAATATTTCAGCCCCCTCCGTGCGTGGCTACGGGAGCAGAACGCCGGAGAAAAGTGCGGCTGGTAACCTCGCCATTGCGGTTCACCGCCCGAGCGGGGGGCAGGGTGGCCTCCGCAAACACCCTCGGGCGCTCAGAACCATTCGACCCATGGTGACGGGTCCCTGCCTTCGAAATCCGACGGGCCAGGGAAAGACCCGCCAACCTGATGGGCACCAGCCGTTCGGCCTGGCGCGGGTCATGTCCCTGTGCCTCCAGGACGCGGGAGAGGTCGAAACGCAGACGCTCGTCTCCGGGCGAGAGTGGCCAGCGGTAGGTGCCACACGTCGCCTTACCCAAGGCGGTGGGGGGGACATCTGCGCATTCTGCTCCCCTTCCGATAGCCAGCGACAAGAGGGCGACCCAATCGTCGGTTGTGCTCTCTCTGGGCTCGCCTTCCTCCGCGGCGCGCAGACGATGCTGAGAGGGCCACGCCCGTCGAAGACCGGTGAGGACGGCCGGCTCGAGGGGGGCGCTCGCTGCGCTGTCCGGGAGCGAGCCATCTTCTTACGATTCGCTCGCGCGGTGTCCCCACGGAGGCGTTGAGACGAGCATGTCCACCCATTGGCTCGAAATGATGCCCCGTTTTCAAGTGACAAGACCGTTCTCCCTGCCGCTGGCGTATGGTCTCGACAAGGGAAACACTCATGCGGATCGACATTCCCACCGTCATCTTCCTCGACATGATGAACGCGGCGCTGGCGGCCGCGGTCTTGTGGACGACGAGCCGTGGCAAAGACGCTGCGGGCATGACCGAGGCGCGCTGGGCGATGGTCTCACTGCTTCCGGCGTTTGCGTTGCAACTGGCAAGGGGGCACGGCAGCGAGGTCCTGGTCGTTGTCGGCGCCAACACTCTCTTTTGGTTGACCTCTGCCTTGATCGCATCGTCTTATGCTCGCTTCGCGGGTGCAGCCAGAGCGCCTCGTTGGCCCTTTCTGTATGTCTCGTTCGCGTCGGTGACATTCGCGGGTCTTTGGCTGCTCGAGGCGCCTTACGGGGTCCGCAGCTGCGTTACGTCTTGGCACATCGCCTTCCTGCTCACCCATGCGCTTCGCTACTTGGTGGTCGATGGCGGCCTTCGGCGCGAGCCGTCGCGGCGGGTCGCCGTCACGCTGATTCTGCTCGTGGCTTTACCGATGTGGGCTCGCATCATCGTGTTGCTGCCACAGCTGGGCGTCGAGGTTGACCCGCTAAAGCCGTCTCTCGAGACCGTGCTCGGGTTCGTGCCCGCGGTGTTATTGGTACAGGGGTTCGCCTTGTCCTTTTTGCTCATGCAGCGCGAGCGCGGGGAAGCCTTGGCGAGACTGCAGGCCATCACTGACCCCCTGACGTCTTGCCTGAACCGGCGTGCACTCGAGGAACGCGTGCGCAGCGAGCTCGCCTACCAGTCGCGTTCACGACGAGACTTCGCCGTCTTTGTGGTGGATCTCGATCACTTCAAGCGCATCAACGACGAGCACGGGCATGCCGCGGGCGACAGCGTCTTGGTGCACACGGCGTCCTTGCTGCAGAAACTGGTGCGTCCCAGTGACGTCGTCGCTCGCTACGGGGGAGAGGAGTTTTGCCTTCTCCTGCGCGACACCGATGCTGCCGCCGCCGGCATGGTCGCCGAGAGGGTGGGTGCGGCCTTGCGCGCTGATGGGATTCCTGTCGCCGATGCCGAGCGGCTGTCAGTGACGGCCAGTATCGGTATTGCAGTCGCCACTGATGGTGAAACTTGGGAGTCTTTGTTCCGCCGCGCCGATGAGGCGCTCTACCGTGCGAAGAGGGAGGGCCGCGACCGCTTCGTATTCGCCGACGCAGTGACGACGACCGCCAGGCGTTTCGAGGCGAAGCCCGCTGCCCTCTCGAAGTCCTCTGCGTTGCACAGTGATGGGTCGTCGATCCGCCAACACTAGCAGCAACCGTTTTGTTGTAACTGGGGTGAGGTCCAAGATCTCCCGCTGCGG
>JBMTAX010000266.1:0-5171 GCA_049429145.1 Myxococcota bacterium | reverse complement strand
CCGCGCAATTCCAACTGCAGTAGGGCAGAGAGATGCGCGGCGTGGTGTCAAGGGAGGGTGCGCTGCTGCGACGCGGCGCCCAGTGACGAGGGGTATAAGTCAATCGGCTCGGGCTACCCCTTGACGACAGCGATGACGCGCTCAACACGCTCTCCATGACGTCGAAAACGAAGCAGGTGAGGGTGATTGGCGGCGGGCTCGCCGGGTGTGAGGCTGCGTGGCAGCTCGCCAACGCAGGACTTGAGGTCGAGCTGTGCGAAATGAAGCCGGTCCGGCGGACCCCCGCACAGGTGTCTGACGGACTGGCGGAGCTGGTCTGCAGCAACAGTTTTCGCTCGGCGGCTCTCGGCAACGCGGTCGGCCTCGTCAAAGAGGAGATGCGGAGGGCCGGTGGTTTTCTGATGCGATGTGCCGAAGAGGCGAAGGTCCCTGCTGGCGATGCGCTGGCGGTCGACCGCGAGCACTTCTCTGGGGTCGTCGAAGCGGCTTTGCTCGGTCATCCCAACATCCACATGACGCGGGCAGAGGTGACGTCGTTGCCCGACGATGGAACCCCGACCGTCGTGTGCACCGGTCCTCTCACCGCCGATGCGCTCGCGGCGGATATCGCTCGTCGTTGTGGTCGCGAACGACTCGCCTTTTACGACGCCATCGCCCCTATCGTCGAGGCTGACAGTGTCGATATGTCGCGTGCGTTCTTCAAATCACGGTACGGCAAAGGGGAGGGCACCGACTATCTCAATTGCCCGATGACCAAAGAAGAGTTCGATCGCTTCTTTGATGCCCTGACCGCGGCCGATCTCGTCACTGCGAAGGCATTCGAAGACCTGCACTACTTCGAAGGTTGCCTGCCCCTCGAGGTGATGGCGTCAAGGGGGCGGCAGACCCTCACCTTCGGTCCTATGAAGCCCGTGGGCCTTGAGCATCCGGAGACACAGCAGAGATTTCACGCGGTGCTGCAGCTGCGCAAGGAAGACGTCCACGGGACGGCCTACAACATGGTCGGTTGCCAAACACGCCTACGCCAGCCCGCACAGCGGGAGGTATTCCGACTCATCCCTGGCCTCGAAAGTGCGACCTTCCTGCGCTTTGGCGCGATTCATCGCAACACCTACCTCGACGCACCGGCGTTGCTCGACGAGTGGGGCCGTCTGGCCACCGTGTCACAGCCCGTGTTCTTCGCCGGGCAGATCACGGGCGTCGAAGGGTATGTGGAGTCCACGGCGAGCGGGCTGCTCGTCGCATGGCTCGTTACCGACTGGCTGGCAGGGCGCTCCCTCGACGTTCCGCCGGTGACGACGATGCTGGGTGGCTTGTATCGCCACGTGAGAGGAGAGCTGCGCGCAGACCCAACGGCAGCATACTCGCCCTCGAACGTGACCTGGGCGATGGTACCTCCCATCGAGAAGCGCGCCCCCAAGGCGGCCAAGCGAGAGCTGATGGCCCAGCGTTCTCTCGACGACCTCGACGCTTGGCTTCGCGCCCGCAGCGCTTCAGGGCGCTATCGTGGCGAGCAGGCCTCCCTTGGCATGGCCGCGGCCCCGGCATTTCCGTGAACCGCGAACCGTGAGCGCGCATTTGGGTGTACCTTCTCGCGGTACGATGCGCTGAGAGGTTGCCATGAGTGCGGTGAGCCAGCCAGACGACGCACGGCCAGCGAGCTTTGCGGACTATGCCCGCGAGGCTCAACGCCTCGGCCGGGGAGCCTTTACCGAGCGCTACGGCTCGGCCTTCTTATTGCTTCACGCGGCTGATCTACGAGGGGGTTCCCCCGGGGAGACCAGCGTGCCCACGGCAAGAGGGGCCACCGCAGCGACGACATTCCATGTTTTCGCGGTGACGCTCACCGGTCGTCAGGGACGGGGCTGGCCCACCCTGGGGCGTGCCGACGAGAACGACATCGTGGTTCAGGATACGACGATTTCGCGAGTGCACGTGGGCTTTATAGGCGCTGCCTCAGGGGGTTACTCGGTGGTGGATCTCGGCTCGAGCAACGGTACCTTCGTGGATGACCAAGCCGTCCCCTTGGAGGGCGCGGGCGAGCCGCTGGCGTTGCCTTCTCGGTCAACGCTTCGCTGTGGATCGGTCAATTTCAAGTTTATGGAGGCTCCTGAATTCCTGGAGTTCGTCGCCGCATTTCTCGGGCCGGTACGCTGAAATCGAGAGAGAGTGCCCTGCGAACCTCGACGAGCGGCTGAGAATCTGACATCGCGCTCGGGTTGCGGCAGCATCGAGTCGTGCGTCAACACCTCGCCCCGTTTCTAGACCACCTGCGACTCGTGCGACGGGCCAGTCCGCACACGGTCGACGCCTACGCAAAAGACCTCGAGCAGCTTGTGCTGTGGATCGAGGACAAAAAGCTCCCCGCGGCCACCGATATCGGCCGAGTCGACCTCTTCACCTTGCGCGGCTTCCTCGCCGAACGGCATTCGCGCGACGCCACGACGACAATCCTGCGAAAGCTCTCGGCCATCCGCACGTTCCTGCGATGGGCCGTGAAGCAGGGGTTGCTGGTGTCGTCGCCCGCTGAGGCGCTCGATAGTCCAAAGCGCCCCCGCTTGTTGCCTCGGACGGTCAGCGTCGACGAGGCATTCGCGCTGTGCGCAGCGCCCGATGCAGGGACAGCGTCGTCACTGCGAGACCGTGCAGCAATAGAGTTGCTCTACGGCGCAGGCGTTCGTGTCTCCGAGCTCTGTGGGCTTAACCTGGCTGACGTCGACCTCACCCAGCGCACGCTGCGCGTGCTCGGCAAGGGCCGCAAGGAGCGGATGATCCCTTTTCATGAAGAGTGTCGACGCTCGCTCGGTCGCTATCTGTCAGAGGCGCGGCCCCTGCTCGTCGCCGCGAGGGACGAGTCTGCGTTGTTTCTGGGAGAGCGTGGGGGGCGGCTCTCTGACCGCATCGTCAGGCGCTTTCTCGCGCGCTACGGCCTGGAGGTGGGCGCAAGAGGCCGCGTTCATCCGCACAAGCTGCGGCACGCCTATGCGACCCACCTGCTGGAAGGCGGGGCAGATCTGCGCGGAATCCAGGAACTGCTCGGGCATGCTTCCCTCGGTACCACCCAGCGATACACGCACGTGGACCTCGCACGCCTGACCCGGGTCTATGATGCAGCTCATCCCCGCGCTCACGACCCCGCAGAACCAGCGCGCTGAGGACAACGGCGTCCTCGCTCACTTCCCCCGAACACGCAGACGCAGCACGGTTCCTTATCCCGCTGTGATTGACATGGGGGGGGCCTCAGGCAATTGCCTTCCCACCTCTCATCCACGTTTGGAGCTGCGCATGGCCACCAGCCGTACACTGATTCTCTCCTCCGCCGTCACCGCTTTCGCCCTGAACGCGGGCTGCGCCGCCACACGAGTCGCCCAGTGGGAACAATCCCCCTCGCAGGCTGCGGCCGCCGAGCCCAGCGCTGCCGACGCCGCCGCTGCCCTTGTCGCCGAGGCAGACAGCCTCTGGGAGCAGCGGGCCGACCAAGCCAAACTCGAGGAAGCCCTTGGGAAGTGGAAGCAGGCCGCCGAGACAGCACCGAGCGCGGAACTCTTCGTGAAGCTCTCCCGCGGCCACTACCTTCTCGCCGATGGCTTCCACGCCCTTACCAACAACGTCGAGCTGCGCAACGCCCACTACACCGAGGGACTCGATTGGGCGGAGCGTGCGATTCAAGCCGCAGCGCCAGAGTTTGTTGCCGCTGTGCAATCCGGCGAGAAGCATCGTGACGCCATCAAGAAGGCACCCAAAGACGCCGTCCCCGGTATGTACTGGTACTCCACGAATATGGGGAAGTGGGCCTCGTCGAAGAGCTTCGCCACGGTCCTCAAACACAAAGACGACATCAAAGCCACGATGGACCACGTCATGGCCCTCGACCCTGACTTCTTCTTTGCCGCACCATATCGCTACTTCGGAGCCTACGAGGCCCGCACAGCCGGGCTCGCAGGCGGATCCCTCGAGAAGAGCGAGGAGTACTTCAAGAAGGCTGTGGAGCTCGCTCCGAATTACCTCGCGACCAAGGTGCTCTGGGCGGAGTACCTGTGCCCGAAGCAAAAGGAGACGGGGAAAGAGACCGCACGTCGGCTGCTCGAAGAGGTCATCGCTGCCAACGCCGATGCAGAACCGTCCATCGCCGTCGAGAACGCTATCGAGCAGCAGAAGGCCAAAGCGCTGCTCGGCCGCCTCGACGAGCTTTTCTGAACCAAAGGGTTGCGAACTGGACAAGACGTCGGCTCGGCGTTTCCGTCCACTCCGGTGCCATCACCATGTCTCTTCGATTCCCGTCGTGGATAGATTGTAGCGGGGCGCGGTGATGGCCCACCTGCGCATGGGGAGGCCATCGTGCTCCAAATGCCTGAACTCCCATTTTTTTGGGGCTTCGTCCGTTGAAGCAGGTTCATCGGGCCCCCGCCTGAGCACGCAAAAATCGCGTGCAAACTTCATTTGCATTGCGTGCTGGTCGCAGCCGCTTGCCGAGGGACATCATGAAGAAGAAACTTTGGATCCGTTTCGCGTTGGCCGTTGCCGCGGCATCGTTCGCTGGTTCCGCCAGCGCTGCGGTGGAACTCAAAGCGGGCTCTGTCGCCCCTGAGGGCACACCGTGGGAAGAATGGCTCAAGAGCGTCGAATCTCGTCTCGAGAAAGAGTCGTCAGGCGAGATCGTGATGAAGCTCTATCTCGGCGGCAAGCTCGGTGGTGAGAAGGAGATGGTCGAGGACGCGAAGACCGGCCGGCTTCAGATGTTCGGCGGGTCCGTAGGCGCGCTCGCGGCGAAGTATGTGCCAGAGCTGAACGTCTTCGAACTCCCCTTCCTCTTCGAGAGCGATGCTGAGGTCGACTTCGTCCTCGACAAACTACGGCCGCAGGTCCGCAAGCTGGTCGACGAGCGCGGATTCGTCTTTGGCATGTGGGCTGAGAATGGTTGGCATGGCTACGCCGTGAAGGGCCGCTGCGTACAAAAACCGGAAGACATGACGGGGCTCAAAATGCGTTCCCAAGAGAGCCGCATTCACCTCGAGACCTTCAAGGCCTTCGGCGCGTCACCCGTTGAGCTCCCCGTGCCTGAGGTATTGTCATCGCTGCAGACCGGCGTCGTCGATGGCTTCTCCAATACGCCACTCTTTTCCTTCGCGACGAGCTGGTACCAAGGCGTCGACCACTACACCTACACCCGG
>JBMTAX010000265.1:0-5178 GCA_049429145.1 Myxococcota bacterium | reverse complement strand
CGGCGCATGCGTGCCGATTCTCTGGACGCGCTGCCCGCGGAATTCGCCGAAGCGCAGGTGCACCAGCAGCGAGAGCACGCTCCTGAGGCCATCGACCCCGAGCGGGCCCTCGAGCGCGCGCGACTTGGCAACCTGCTGAAGGGGGCCATGAAAGGGCTCACCCCACTCGATAAACAGATCGTAGAGCTGCGGCTGAAAGAGGGCTACTCGACCCATGAAGTGGCGGAGCTCGTCGGGCTGTCGGCCGCAGCGACGAAGACCCGTTTGCACCGGGCCAGGCAGCGACTGGCGAACGAGCTCGCCGTCGCCAGCTGAGGTCAGGGCGACGACGAGAGGAGCTCCCGGTGCAGCATTTCGAGCGACGGGTCGCCCTGGCCTGCACGGCGGAAGAGGCCTTTAGGTGGCATGCGCGTCCGGGGGCCTTTGAGCGACTCACCCCACCCTGGGAGCCCGTCACCCTCACCGCGCCCGCCGCCATCGAGGAAGGGGTTCGTGCACACCTCAAGCTCCACCTCGGCCCTGCCTATCTGACCTGGACAGCGCGACATTGCGACATCGTACCTGGTCGAATGTTTGTCGACGAGCAAGAGCGCGGCCCCTTCAGACACTGGCGACATGAGCATCGTTTCCACGATGACAAAGAGGCGGGCGGCTGCCAGCTGACCGACGCCATCGACTACGAACTGCCACTCTCGCCCCTCTCTGATCTCGTCGCAGGGCGAGCTGTGCGCGCGAAGCTTGTGCGCATGTTCCGCTATCGCCATGAGGTGACCGTGCGCGATCTCGAACAACACCAGCGCTTGTCGACGAGTGCCCGCCGCATCGGCGTCACGGGCGCGTCTGGCCTCGTCGGCAGCGCCCTGTTGCCCTACCTCACCACGGGTGGCCACGAGGTGCGTCGACTTTCTCGTCGCCCCACAAGAGCCGACCTCGAGGGGCTCGACGCGGTGGTGCACCTAGCGGGCGAACCGCTCATGGGACTGCGCTGGACGGCCGAGAAGAAGCGCCGCATCCTCGAGAGCCGGCGCGAGGGCACCCTGCATCTCGCCGAGACCCTCGCAGCGATGACGGGTGGTCCGCGGGTCTTGGTGTCGATGTCGGGGATCAACCATTACGGCGATCGCGGCGACGAGACGCTGACGGAAGAGAGTCAGCGAGGGAGTGGCTTTCTCTCCGACGTCACCGCGGCCTGGGAGGAGAGCACGCGCCCTGCGGAGGCCGCGGGGCTGCGGGTAGTGCGGCTGCGCACCGGTGTGGTGCTCTCGGGCGCGGGCGGGGCGCTGCCGCTGTTGGCCCTGCCCTTCCGGCTCGGGGTCGGTGGAACCCTCGGTCGGAGCGAGGCATGGTTCAGCGCCATCGCCATCGATGACCTGCTCGACGTGATCTTGCGTGCCATCGTCGATGACGAGCTCGCAGGGCCCGTGAACGCCGTCGGGCCAGCGCCGGTCACCCAAGGGGAGCTCGCGCGCATGCTCGGCAAGATCTTGCGGCGGCCGAGTCTGCTGCCGGTTCCTCCCCTGGCCCTTCGTGCGGCCCTCGGCAGCGAGATGGCAGGCGAGATGTTGCTGTCGTCGATGCGGGTGATGCCCGAGAGGCTGCAGCGTCGTGGGCATGTGTTCCGCTACGACACCGTGGAGGCAGCGTTGCGACACGCCCTCGGAAGTACCGCGTAGCGTGCTGCGACGCCTCAGCGAGGGGGCGCGGCGGGGCTGAAGAGCTCGCGTTGTCGACGCTGGAAGGCTTGTTGGTTCCACCTCGCCAGGTAGGCGCTCATCTTGAGCTTCTTCTTCGTCGAGTCGCTCGTCATGTAGCGCACGGTTCCGTAGACGGCGCGTTCGGGCCACGGGCGGTCGTGTCGACCAAGGACCCAGAAGATGCCCGAGTATGAGTTCGGGTCGCGCCCGTCGACGGCCCACTTGTTGTTCAGCTCGATGAGGATCTGCGCCGCCTCCTCGGGGGACTTTGTCCACGCGAGCACCTTCTTGCCCCAGAGCATGCGCAGGTAGTTGTGGATGCGGCCCTCGTGGAGGAGCTGGCGCTGGGCTGCGTTCCATATCTCGTCGCTGGTCTCGGCGCGCTCGAGCTGCTCGTAGCTATAGAGCTCGCCGCGTCGATCCTGGCTGTGTTTGGCGAGGGTCGCGCGTGCCCAGTCTGGCAACGACGCATACTGGTCGAAGTCGTGGGGGCGGTGGAAAGCGAAACCATAGCCGAGCTCACGCCAGGTGATAACCTCGTCGAGGAAAGACTCGACGTGACCTGGTAGCCCCCAGAAACCCTCCCGCTGTCCTCGGGTCGAACCCGCCGCCTGGGACGGGTCCCAGCCCTCGCGCTCGAACAACCTCGCACAGATCTCGTGCACCGAGACGTGGCCGAAGTGAATCCACGGCGAGAGCCCGCTCGCCGCACCCGTGTCGGGGTGGTTGCGGTCGAGATAGCGGCTGACCCCCGTCGCCACGAACTCGTCGAGCAGCGCCCCTGCCGCTTCACTGCCGCCCTTGTACGGCACAGGGGGGACCGTGTGGTCGATGGGAAGCGCAGAGAGCGCCGCTGCGTCGCCGCCGAGAAGCGCCTCGCTGGCGGCCGGAAAACGACTCAAGACATCGTCGGGGAAGGTCCCCCCACGCACCTGCCGATCCGCCCGCGCCAGAGGCTCCGCGAGGGGCATGTGCAGAAGATGAGCGGGAAGTGTTTTCTGCAGGTGACGACGGAAGGCGTATGCCGTGGGGTACTCGCGGGCGCTGGCGCGCAGCGGCAGGAGCCCGCAGGCATCAACTTGCTCGACCCGCACGTCGAGGCGCGCGGCTGCCGCTGTCACCATGCGCGGCTGAAAGAACCCTGGGATCTCATCGGTGACGACGAGACATGCCCGCTTAGCGAGCGCCTCGAGCAAGCCCCGACCGGCGCCGGGCTCGGGCTCGACGTAAGGATGGTAGGCGACCCCCGCTGCGGCGAAGGCCGCCTTGTTGTCGGCCATGCCGTCGATGACGAAGCGGTGCATGCGGTCGCTGGCCCAGCGGTAACCAGCCCGCAGCGGTTCGAGCACGAGGAGTGGTCGCTTCAGCTGGCGCGCCGTCTCGACGGCGTACTCGAGGCCGAAGTGATGGCGGGTGCGGCGCTGCCCGATCATCCAGTACAGTACATAGTCGCCCGCGGTGCGGACGGTGGCGTCGTTGACGGAGTTCACCCGGAGGGGCGCGAAGGTGTCGAGGATCATGGAGGCTCCCCACGAGTTCGGTGCGGGTGGGATGCCAGAGGTACTCGTTCCGTCCCGCCCTCCAGGCACGGGCAGATCGCCTCGCTGACGTCGGCCCCGCGTGTGCGAGAAAGCCGCGGCGCAGACGAAGCAACGCGGAGGGTGGTAGACCTTTTGGTCATGTTCGGAATTCTATGGCTATTCCCCCTGCTGATGAGCGCCCCTCCCGACGCGGTGCTGCTGGCACCCCCTGCGGCCCTCTCGAGCGGTGGCCTCGTGACTGACGAAGCGGTGCAAGGCAAGGTGCTGCAAGGACTCGAAACCGCACTGCGCGCCCGCACGGTTTCACTGACGCTGGTCGACGCGCAGGAGGCCACTGCACCTCCCCCTCCGGCCCCAGCCATCGCTCCGACCATCGTGGCGCTTCGAGAGCGTGCGGAGTCGGCGGCCCGCAACGCAGAGTATGGGGAAGCAGTGCGCCACTATGGAGACCTCGTGGATGCCCTCGAGGGTGACCTGTTGCAGGTCGGGTCCATCGCCCCCCTCGTCGAGGCTCGGCTCGAACTCGCCCGCCTGTTCCAAGGTACCGGAGAGCCGCGGCTGATGTCCGATGAGCTGCTCCGGGTCGCCCGCCTCGCTCCGACTCTCGAGCTCGACCTGCGGCGCTACCCTCCCCCCCTCGTGGAAGGCCTCGCCGCTGCCCAGGCACAGCTGACGTCGGAGCCGCACGCCGAGGTGAGCTTTGGTGTGTCGCCCCAAGGCACCCGGGTCTACGTCGACGGCGTGGGGCGTTGCGAAGCCCCCTGCGTGCAATCGGTGGCGGCGGGTCCCCACGTCGTCTGGCTCGCCGCGCCGGGTCATCAGCCCGCGATACGCGTCCTCCGTCTCGTGGGAGGAAGCCATGTCGTCGTCGAAGCGACGCTGGAGCGCGACCCGCTGCACGCCGTGAGCGCGGCGCTGCTCGAAGAGATCCAGGGTGCCGCACGCACCGAAAGCGGTCGTCTGCTCGCGCAAGGCCTGCTGCGGGAAACAGGTGCACAAGTGGCGCTCCTCGTCGGCATCCTCCCCCTCGAGGGGGGATACGTTGTGGCGCTGAGACGTTTTGGTGAGGGAGAAGGCCTCGCCTATGGGTTTGTAGAGACTGACTTGGCCACTCTCGACAGTGTGTGCGCCGCGCTCGCCGAAGCGGCCGTGACCGCAAAAGAGGGCGAGGTGCAAGGCACCGGGGCGACAGCAGCGATACGTCGCCCTTCCTCGCCGTTCGCCCCCGACGAGGAGCTCTTCGGCTTCGCGCCTGCTCGCATTACCCCTGAAGAGGACGGCGCCGCGCGGTGGGTGTGGCTCACTTTGGGCGGCGCCGCCCTCGTCGCCACCGTGGGTGCGTCGGTGGCGGGTGCCTTCGCATTGCTCTCCCCCGCCGAGCAACAACAAGCCCCCGACACGGTGCGCATTGCCGTCGAGGTGGCCCCATGATGGCGGCGATGCGCTCGGGTATGCTGCTAGCTCTCGTCGTTGTGGCGGGGTGTTCCAAGCCCCCCATTGTCGTGCCGGGGCTCGAGAAGTCGGTGGTCTTCGAACTGCACTTCCCAGAGCTCAGTGCGACGGAGCTCGGTGAAATCGCCTCTTTCTCGACGGCATTCCGGGATCCAGACGGCGTCGTACTCGCAACAGGAGCGCTCAGCTTCGATGCCCAATCCCGCCGCGCTCAGTGGGTCGAAGAGCCGAGACCAGCGCTCTCCCCCACGGCCCAATTCACGTTCCACGTCAGCGCCTACGACGTCACAGGTTCTCCGCTCCCTGTGGGCGGAGCTGCAGGACCGATCGACCTCCGCAGCGTCGACGAAGATGGCGTGCGCCTGCGCGCCGTGGTCTCGCGCCTCGATGCATTCGCCGAGGCGAAGACGGGCCTCGAGGTCGCTCGTTTTGGGGCCATCGGCGCGGTGGTGGGGGACACAAGCCTTCTCGTGACAGGAGGTGCCACCGCA
>JBMTAX010000264.1:0-5208 GCA_049429145.1 Myxococcota bacterium | reverse complement strand
CGAGCACGGTGCACACGACGGCGATGCCGAGGTGAACGACGAGGTAAGGCGTCACCATTCGAGTGTGCCCGAATCTGCCGACCTTGGGGACAAACTGGACAAAAAGCGTCTACGCCTGAGTCAGCGCCAAGGAGGCTTCAGTCGCCGCCGTACACGAACGAGGTGACGTTCGTGGTCCACGACCGCCGGGCGCGGCTGCCGATGTCGAGGTAACTCCAGTTCTCGTAGTTGTAGCCGGGCACGAACATGCTCATGTGCTGCCAGAAGTAACCGCCGATCTTGGGCTCCTCGGGCAGGGTGCCGATGGGCAGGTCGCCGACGTTGGCGGGGATGCGCGGGATGGGCACCTTCGTGCGGCTGCCGTCGATGTAGAATGTCCACAGCGTCGAGAACTCGAAGGGATCGTAGACGTAGATCAGGTGGTTCGTGGGCTGCTGGCCTAGGGCCGCCTTCCACCGCAACATGCGGTTCTCGAGGACGCCGTCGTCGAGGGGAGAGAGGGGCTCGGGCAGCCCGAGCACGGGGTTTATCAGCACGCCGCCGATGAGGTCGCCGACGCCGTCTTGCTGCACCACCGACGACGGGAAGGTGGGCTCACCGATGTGGTACGCCGCCGCCGTGGTGCTGAAGGGTGCCTTGCGCCCGAGCACCAGGGTGGTGTTGTCGAGAGCATTGACGACCTCGGTGGCCCATCGCTGCCCATCCGCGGCCTCGACGACCAAGATACCGCCGAGCACAAGAGGCAAGCCCGTGAACGGATCGACCGCTGCCCATGTGGTGCCCGTGCCGAAGGCGAGGGACTCGCCCTCGACGAGACCGAGGGTGCCGACGTCGTCGATGAGCCCCTGCCCGTCGGTGGTGTAGGCCCCTGCGATGAAGGTGAGCATCTCGCCGGGCACATCGGGCATGGCTCGCAGGTCGTGGTTTCGGGTGGTGTCCACCGCGGTGGTGTAGGCAAGCGAGCCCTCGCCGCCGAAGCGCAGGAACGGCACGACCCGCGTGATGGTGGGGCCCTCCTCGAGGCCCACCGGGGCATCAGGCAGCGAGAGCTCCACGTCTTCATCGAGGGGGATGGTGAGCTCGATGTCTTGCTCTTCGGCGTTGTCCCCCATCTCGAGGTACACAGGGCGGCGCACACCCATCTGCCGCGGCCTGAACTCGTCGGTGGTGGTGTTGTAGATGCCGGCGAGAGCGACGAGCGCCAGCCGCCCGGGGCGCGATTGCTGGATGAAGTATTCGCCCCCCTCGTTGAAGACCACCCCTTGGGAACTGCCAGGCCGAGAGAACTCGTCGCGCGCCGTGGCGCCGACGAACGCGAGGGCGAGCTCGTCGGGCCCGAGCGCCGCCGGGTCGAAGAACTCTTTGGCCACCCCAAACACGCGGCCGCGCCCAGGCGGCGGCGGCGGCGGAGGCGGAGGGGGAGGACCGTCGCTCGGTGGCGCGGTGGCGAGGGGCTGCAGGTAGAGCGTGATCTCGCTGGCGTTCACGTCGACGAGACTGGCGTACTCCCAGCCATCGGCGACAACGCTGACCGTCTGCGGTCCTGTGACGTCGGGGCCCGAAATGGTCGCCTGGCCGAGCACGTTGGTGAGCGCCATGTGTGAGGTGGCCTCACCGCCCGTGCCGAGGAACACCACGAGGTCAGGCACCGGCAAGCCCAAGAATGCGTCGAGCACCGTGACGTACACCGCCCCGTCGATGGGCCCGCCGCGGGTGCCGCCGAGCAGGTAGGTGGGGTCGAAGAAGGTGAAGGCCCGTGCTGCGGCGGCGCTCTCTGCTCCCTGTGTCCCTGCGACCGTCACGACGATATCGACGGGCCCCGGCTCGTGCAGGGGCGTCCGCAGGGTGAGGAGGGAGTCACTGACGACGAAGACGTCGGTGGCTGGCTGCCCGCCAAAGCTCACGGCGACGGGCGCGCCTCGGGTGAAGCCCTGCCCTCGCACCGTGACCCAGGTGCCGCCACTGATCCCGCCGCGGTTTGGCGTCGCGCCGAGCACCTCGAGGGAGGCCTCGTAGCGGAAGCCGTTCTCGAGCACCCGGCGCTCATCGCCCAGGGTCACCTCGACGTCGACGGTGCCTGCGGAGCCGGGTGGCGTCGTGAACGAAGCAGAACCATCACTGAGGACGACGAGGTCGACGGCGGGCAGCCCCCCGAGGGTTACCGCGAGACCGTCGCCAAAGCCACGGCCGCTCAAGACGACGGGAGTACCGCCCGCCATGGCACCAGAGGCCGGCGCGAGTGCGGTCGCGGTGAAGCCCGCGGTGTAGGCGAACCCCTCGAGCGAGGACGTGCCAGCGGCAGCGCTTGTCACCTCGATCACGGCGGGCCCCGCAGCGCCCGGTGGCGTCGTGACGCGGACGAGACGCTCCGAGATAACCTCGAAGGCCGCGGCATCTACGCCTGCGATGCGCACCGCGTTCACGTCGCCAAGGCCGTCGCCAGCAACGGAAATGACGTCGCCACCGGCGGCGTCCCCCTCGGGGGGCACGACCCCGCGCAAAGAAAACGCCTCCCCCGCAGCGGCCAACACCCAAAAAGCGTCCACCAGCACGTCGCTGTCGTCGCCACAGGTCACCGCGACGTCGTAGGCGCGCCCTGGGGAGAGGTCTGCGGGGACCTGTACCCACAGACGCGACTCGCTGACCCAGGTTGACGACGTGGCCGAGCTGTCCCCGAAAGAGGCCACGCAACTTGCGTCGAACCCGGCGCCCCTGAGGTCGATGCCGGCACTCACCTCGGCCGCAGCGGGGCTCACCTCGTCGAGAGAAAGGGGAGACACGTAGCGGAAGCCCAGCTCCAGGGCGCTCTCTCCGAAAGCATCAAAGGCCGCGACGTCGACGCGGCCCGGGGCGGAGGGCGGCGTATAGGCAGTCGCGGTGTTCTCACTGGTGACGACGAGAGACGGCACTTGGCGCCCCCCGAGCACTACCCGCATGCCGCTCGTAAAGCCCTCACCGCTGAGTGCGATCGCCTCGCCTCCCTTGGTGCTGCCCGAGGCTGGCGTGACCTCGACGAGGCGCACCGGCGAGAAGTAGGTGTACACGGCCTCGCCGACGCCAACCCCGAGGCTGTTCTCGACCCGCACGTCGATGACCCCGGGTTCGTCACCAGGAGGCACGAAAGCCGTGAGGCGGTTCTCGCTCTGGTACAAGACGCCGGTGGCCTCGTGGGGCCCGAAGTACACACGGGTGTCCCCGCCCTCGGCAAGGCCGGGCGTGAAGCCGTAGCCCTCGATGGCGACGCGGTTTCCTCCGACGAGGGGCCCGTTGGGGGCGGTGACCGAAAGTACGCCCACGGCACCGGTGTCGACGACGCCAGCGTCCTCCTCGGGGAGGCCACCGTCGTCGTCAGGCGACTCTTCGTCGGGCACCGTCACCACAGGCCCAGCATCGAGACGCAGCACGGGCTCATAGTCGTCTTGGGTGGCCGGGCCTTGCACGACGGGGCCAGGGCACGCTGCGGAAAGCAGCCCTGTCAGCATCGTTAGGCCCAGAGCGTGTGGCAGCAGCCGGGCTCGCGACAGGCAAATCATGAGGGGCACCCCGTGCAACGTTTCTCTGGCGAGGCTACCCGGCGTGCAGGGGTGCGGCAACGACGCGTAACTTGCAGCACCTCAGAGTGGCGGGCTCTTGCCGCCGGCATCGAGGTCGCTGGTCGCCGGGGCTGCACCGAGTGACGGGTCCTCTCCGACGCTGGCGGGGGCATCGCTCGCGCCTGCGGCCCGTGGCATCGTCGCCTCTCCTGTCGCGACCGGGGCCCCTTCGCTGGGTTGACCCGGGCGCAACAAGGCCCACCCGAGCCCGCCGGCGAGGACGATGGCGAGCAACCCCCACACGAGGCGCGCGCCGCCGCTGCGGGTACCCGGCTCTGCGTCGCCGTCCCCCGACGGGACAGGCAGCACCTCGACGTCGGCGCAGAGCTGCTCGGCAGGGACCCGCCAGGCGCGTGGAATCGGCATGGGTGGCCGCGAGATGGCGCGACGCCCCGATCGGGTTTTCACGGCGCTCCCCCCGTGTTCTCGAAGCGCCCCAAAACCTCGCGGACCTGGGCGGCGTCGGGCGCATCAGGGGCAAGCTCGAGGTAGCGCCTGTAAGCCTCGGCGGCCTCCTCGCTCCGTTGCTGTTTGGCGAGGGCGACGCCTTTGGCGCGGTGGGCGGCGGCGTAGGTGTCGTCGGCGGCCACGGCCCCACGATAGCTACCGAGGGCGTCGTCGAAGCGGCCCTCTTGGTAGAAGCGGTTGCCCTGGCTGAGTTGTGCTTCGGCAGTGGTGCGCGGTGTCACGGGGGGAGGCGTTGGCGACGGGGCGATCAGGGCCCCGGCGCCCAGACCAAGCACCGCACCACCGAAGAAGAGCGCTGCGATGAGAGGGGCGGTAAAGCACGCGAAGGGGCCGGTAGGGGGCGGGAGCGGCGCTTTGCGCGGGCGGGTGGGTGCTGCCTGGCCTCCTGCGCGCTGGCGCGCCGAGGCCGCCTGTGCGCGGTCCTGCTCCCCGCGCGCAGCAGCACCTGTGGAGGGCGCGGCGGTAGGTCTTGGGGGCGTCCGCGAGGCCGTCTCGGGGGTGCGGGTCAGCTGGTGGGCGAGGTTGCTGGCTGCGGACTCACCGTCGAGAGGAATGCCCGCCAGCGCCTTCGCTTCCTCGGAGAGCTGCGGAGGCCCGCCGCGCTTGCGCCTCAGGGCCGAGGGTGCGGCAGCCTCTCGCGACGTCGGGGAACTCCCAGGGACCGCGGCGGACTTCGTGGGCCCCGCAACACCGGCCATGGCCGAGAAGGCTTGCTCGAGGGCGTTGCGTTCCTGCCCCGACATCTCCGCGGCGGCCTCGTCGATGCGCATCCCACCGCCGAGCTGCGCTTCGAGGTCAGACAGCAAGATCGCCCGCGCCGCCGGTTCTGCGCGGGTCAGCAATATCGCCGCATTCGCTGCACCTCCCTCGGGGCTCGACGACGGTGGCGGTGGCGGTGGCGGTGGCGATGGATCGGACGCGCGCGCCGTCGCGTCGCTCGAGACGGCGGGCTCCTCCCAATCCATCTTCGTTTCCATGGAGATGGCGGCGGGGGAACGCAAGATGTGCGTCGGCGCGCGATCCATCGAGTCGTCTTCGGCAGAATAACTGGGCTCCCCAGTGGTGGCGCTGTGGTGACCGCGAGCCTCAGTGGCCGAAGAGGAAGCGCGGCGCTCGTCATCGGCGTCGCGCTGCAGACTGAGCTGCA
>JBMTAX010000263.1:0-5210 GCA_049429145.1 Myxococcota bacterium | reverse complement strand
AAACGTGTCCTTCGATTCCCTCGAGGACCGCGAAGTATCCTGCCGCACCGGGGTCTTGCACGCCGACACGCCATGGCCTGCCCTCATGCTGGCCTGCCACGAAGACCTCGCTTCCGGCGCGTAACGCGAAGTGAGCAAACCCAGATGCTCTGAGAGCACCTGCGGCCGCGTTCAATGCCATGGCGGAGGCGATCCGGCCGAGCTGTATCGATTGTCCCGTACGCTTCAGTCCTACCTGCCGTGTGGGCGCGTCGAGGTGAAGTGACTCGTAGGAGACAAGTGCTTTCGCTGTTTCCAGCAGAGACGACGAAGAGGACTCCGCAAAAGAAAGAGATTCACGCGTAGTGGGGGCCAGGGCTACACGCAATGGCGCATCCGTGGGGTCGAATGCGCCTCCGCTCAGCATCGCGACCTCCCTCAACTCCCGCAACAATGCGAAGAAAGAAGGGGAGACGTTCATGAGACCACCACCAGCGGCACGGTTGAGGCGAGCGATTTCGGAAGTCTCTCGCGCCGCGTCTAGCGTCGTGTAGACCGAGCGATACACACCATGCGCCTCGTCGAGGGCACGCGTAGCTTCCTCCTCCTGGGTGGGCCGAGCAGAAACCGAGAACGCGGCCTGTGCGTCGAAAACTGCTCGCACATCGAGCACCAGAACGGTGGTCGTCCCCGCCAGCGAATCGGCTTGCTGCGAAGCGTCTGCAATGTCTGTATGCGCGGGTGGTGTCGGTTGAGCAGCGGCTCCCCAGTCAGCAGGGCTCGGTCCCGTCGCGCGAAGCGGGGTGGATGCGACAGCGGCAAGCCATACCAGCGACCTGAGACGCACGGGGAGATGACGCGTACCGAGGCGGAGAAGGCGATGAAATCGACGCATGAAGACGGGCTTAGCACGCCATAAACGGTCTTCGTCGAGCGCCTCAGCCGATTTTTCGGAAACGTACGCAGGCTGCAAGTCCGCCTGCGGGCAGCTTCGCCGAACAGGGTGAGGCAAGAACGTGCTGAAGCGTATTTTCGCCTCAGACGGCCAAGCCACTGGGCTGATCTCACCGGGAGCTGCCTCAACCCAGGCCACCTCCTGCACAGATTGCTACGCCTCGGAGCCTCACGTTGAACCTGAAGGAGTACCCGCGGTAACAAGGCGTTAGCGGGTTGTCCGCCGGGTCTCTTGGGATCCCTCACCTCGTGGAGAGAGCGTTGAACCAGTTCAGCACCCCAGACAGCCTCCTCGGCAAGATCGCCAGCCTCCAAAACCGAGAGCGATTCCAGAATCTTCACTGGGAGGGCTCGTTTGAGGATTACCTCCGCATCGTCCGCGAAGACCCGCGCGTCTGTCGAAATGCGTTTCAGCGCGTTTACGACATGGTTGTGTCCTATGGACGGGATGAATACATCGACTCAAAGAAGAAGGTAGTTCATTACCCGTTCTTCGACGACCCCATCGATAACGGCAAAGACGCCATCTTTGGCCTCGACATTCCGCTCATGCGATTGGTCAATGTGCTCAAAAGTGCCGCCATGGGTTACGGCACAGAGAAGCGTGTCATTCTCTTGCATGGCCCCGTTGGCTCATCGAAGAGCACCATCGCACGACTTCTCAAGAAGGGCCTCGAAGCCTATGCGTCGACGGATGACGGGCGCCTCTATAGCTTTGAATGGCAGCTCCCGAAGGAACTCCATCACATCTCCGGCGGTCATGACGTCGTGCCCGATCCGATGCATGACGAACCGCTCAAGCTCATTCCGGAAGAGTTCCGTTCCCGTGCCCTCCTCGAGCTCGGGGTTGCCAGCGATGCAGCGCCGATCCGGATCAAGGGCGAGCTCAATCCGGCCAGCCGCTACATTCAGCGCTTGTTGATGGAGCACTACAAAGGCGACCTCCTGAAGGTCCTCAGCCATGTGCGCGTTCGCCGCATCGTCTTGTCGGAGAAAGACCGGGTGGGCATCGGGACTTTCCAACCGAAGGACGAGAAGAACCAGGACTCGACGGAGCTCACTGGGGATATTAACTACCGCAAGATCGCCGAGTTCGGCTCTGATTCGGACCCCCGCGCATTCAACTTCGATGGTGAATTCTGCGTGGCGAACCGTGGCATCATCGAGTTTATTGAGATTCTGAAGCTCGATGTCGCCTTTTTGTATGACCTCCTCGGGGCGACGCAAGAACACAAGATCAAGCCCAAAAAATTCGCTCAGACAGATATCGACGAGGTGATCATTGGTCACACCAATGAAGCCGAATATCGAAAGCTGATCTCCAACGAGTTCATGGAGGCTCTACGCGACCGCACTGTCAAGATTGACGTGCCGTACATCACAAAGCTGTCCGAGGAAATCCGCATCTATAAAAAGGACTACAACAACCGCACGATTCGCGGAAAACACATCGCTCCTCACACCATCGAGATGGCAGCGATGTGGGCGATCCTCACTCGCCTCGAGGAACCAAAAGGGCACAACCTCACGATTCTTCAAAAGCTGAAGTTGTATGATGGCAAGTCCCTCCCGGGCTACACAGAAGACAGCGTGAAAGAGTTGCGCAAGGGCGCTGCGCGCGAGGGTATGGAAGGCATCAGCGCTCGTTACGTGCAGGACAAGATTTCGAACGCCTTGGTCAGCGACAAGAGCGAGACCAGCATCAACCCCTTCCTTGTCCTGAACGAGCTCGAAGGCGGTCTTCGCACTCACTCGCTCATCACTCATGAAGAGACGCGCAAGCGTTACGTTGAGCTGCTGCAGGTCGTGCGTCAGGAGTATGAAGATACGGTCAAGAACGAAGTGCAGCGCGCCATCTCGGCGGACGAGGATGCGATCGGTAAATTGTGCGCCAACTATATCGACAATGTGAAGGCCTACACGCAGAAGGAACGTGTGCTAAACAAATACACGGGGCAGGACGAGGAACCCGATGAGAGGCTGATGCGTTCCATCGAGGAAAAAATTGATATCCCAGAATCAAGGAAAGATGATTTCCGGCGGGAGATCATGAACTACATCGGAGCGCTCGCTGTCGAGGGCAAGAAGTTCGACTATCGGACAAATGAGCGACTGCACAAGGCCCTGGAACTCAAGCTCTTTGAAGACCAGAAGGACACCATCAAACTCACCACTCTCGTATCGAATGTCGTCGATCGAGAGACCCAAGCCAAGATCGACATTGTCAAACAGCGACTCATCAAGAACTACGGATACAACGAGGAGAGCGCGACCGACGTGCTCAACTTCGTAGCCAGTATCTTCGCGCGTGGTGATACCAAGGGCGACTAGCCCAAGTCCCCCTGACCCGCCTGCGGGGCGCGAGAGAGTTCGCGCTCCGCGGTACCTGCACCCAAGGGCTTTCCTTTTGCGACAAAGTATGAGGCGCAAGAGCCGCAAGGAGACCGAGTCATGAGCCTGCGCATTCGCAACGACCACGCTCGGTTCAAAGACATTGTACGAGGCAAGATCAAGTCTAACTTGAAGCAGTACATCAAGAAAGGAGAGCTGATCGGGAAGCAGGGAAAAGATCAAATCACGATTCCCGTTCCCCGTATCGATCTCCCGCATTTTCGATTTGGCGACAAGAGCCAGGGCGGCGTCGGCCAGGGTCAAGGCAAACCGGGCGACCCGGTTCCCGGGCAACCTCAGGACGGCGATGGGCAGGCTGGGCCTGGCGAGGCAGGGCAAGACCCCGGCGACCATGCACTCGAGGTAGACATCACCCTCGATGAGCTCGCGGACATGCTCGGTGAGGAGCTCGAGCTCCCTCGCATCGAACCGAAGGGCAGCAAACTCGTTACGGAGCGCATCCGCTATTCAGGGGTGACCAATGTAGGGCCAGAGTCGCTGCGGCACTTCAAGCGGACCTTCAAGGCAGCAATGCGCCGTCAAATCTCAGTGGGCACCTACGACCCGAATAATCCGATTATTGTGCCGATTCGGGATGATCGGCGCTATCGGACGTGGCGCGTAGACCAGAAGCCACAAGCAAACGCTGTTATCGTCTATATGATGGACGTGTCTGGATCTATGGGCGAGGAGCAAAAGGAAATCGTCCGGATCGAGTCATTTTGGCTCGATACTTGGCTACGTCGAAACTACGACGGCCTGGAGTCCCGCTTCATCATTCACGATGCTGTGGCGAAAGAAGTCGATCGCGAGACTTTTTTCCACACCAGGGAGTCTGGCGGTACAATGATCAGTTCTGCCTATCGGCTGTGTGCAGATATTATCGATGCTGAATATTCAGCATCAGACTGGAATATCTATCCATTTCACTTTTCTGACGGGGATAACTGGTCCATCGATGATACGCGGCTGTGCATTTCGGTACTACGAGACAGGATCTTGCCCGTCTCAAATCAGTTCAGTTATGGGCAGGTCGAGTCCCCCTATGGTTCGGGCCAGTTCATCAAGGACCTGAAGGAGCACCTCGGTAAACACGAGAAAGTGACGACCAGCGAAATCAAAGATAAGGACGGCATTTACGCGTCCATCAAGGACTTCCTCAGCCACGGACGTTGACCCATGCCCAAGCCCCTACCGAGTGAGCTGCGTGACCTCCAGGCGGAGGTCGAAGGCCATGCGAAAGAGTACGGTCTCGATCTTTTTGAGACCTACTACGAGGTTCTCGACTTCGATGAGATCAACATGGTCGCGAGCTACGGCGGCTTTCCCGTCCGTTTCCCCCATTGGAAGTGGGGGATGGAGTACGAGCGGCTCAGCAAGAGCTATGAATATGGACTCCACAAAATCTACGAAATGGTTATCAACAATGACCCGTGCTACGCGTACCTCTTGGAGTCGAATAGCTACACCGACCACAAGTTGGTGATGTGCCACGTCTCTGGGCACTGTGACTTCTTTAAGAATAACTTCGCCTTCAGTCACACAAATCGGAAGATGATGGATGAGATGGCAAACCATGCCTCTCGCATCCGTCGCTATATTGACTGGTATGGCGTCGAGGAGGTCGAGACATTCGTCGACAAGGTTCTCTCTATTGATAATCTGATCGACTACCATTCGCCCTACATCAAGCGAACGGCTCCGCGGGACCAGACCAAAGACGACGAACCACGAAAGATGGCCGCACGCGAGCTCGGGCTGCTTCCGACCGATCGCGAATACATGGAACGGTACATCAACCCTGACGAGTTCGTGGAGCGAAAGCGGCGGGAGCGCGAAGAAGAGAAGAAAAAGCAGAAGCGCTTCCCGCCGGAACCCGAACGAGC
>JBMTAX010000262.1:0-5232 GCA_049429145.1 Myxococcota bacterium | reverse complement strand
GCGAGCCAGTGCTCCCCTGTTCGACGTTGGGATCTTTCTATTTCACAATACCGACACCCTTATCAGGGGTGGAGCTGCCCCACTATTCTATTTGCCAAAAATCGAGCACTTTCTAGAAGCAAGATTGTGGAATGAGATTTTGGAGTACTCCGAGCGGCTCATGGGGGTTCCGGCGGGTACTTTTCGGGTGTCAGTGTTGATTGAGACTCTGACCGCCGCATTGCAAATGGAAGAGATTCTTCACGAGATGAAGAGTCGTATTACTGCTCTCAATTGTGGCCGCTGGGACTACTTGTTTAGCTTTCTCAAATGCCATGCCCATAGGAGAGAAGTTCTTCTCCCGGATCGTGACCAGTTGCATATGGGGCAGGTCACCATGCTGGCCTGCGCAGAGCTGTTAATCGATACTTGTCATCGTCGAGGAGCCCTGGCTATTGGGGGTATGGCTGCACAGATTCCAAATCGCCATGACCCAAAAGCTCACGCTGCGGCTCTCGCAGCTGTTACCGCGGACAAGCGCCGCGAAGTGTTGCAGGGATTTGATGGAACTTGGGTGGCGCACCCAGGGCTTGTGCGTACGGCCAGGGACGCTTTTCAGGTGGACTGCCGCAACGGACCGACCGGTTTGTATGGGTATCGCGACCGACCAGAAGCGCTGGCGCAACGACTCCTCTCGATTCCGTGTGGTTCCGTGAGCGCGCAGGGGGTGCGCGAAAGTGTTCGGATTGCATTGCTGTATCTCGAATCTTGGTTTCGTGGTGAGGGCTGTGTCGTCATGCGGGGACGCATGGAGGATGCGGCTACGGCTGAGATTTGCCGTGCGCACCTCTGGCATCTCCAGCACTGCAATGCCACGATGTCCGGTGGTGAAGTGGTTTCGCCCCAATACCTTGAGAATGTCATCGAAAAGGAATTGATTGAACTCGTTTCGAAAGACCAAATACCTGAAAACGCGGGTTCAAGCTGGAAGGATGCGAAAGAAACGCTTCTTCGCCTAGTTCTTGCCGATGAGTGCGAGGAATTCTTTACGGTGAAAGCATACGAGCGATTGTAGGGCGCAAATATACCTTGCGGCAGATTCTCCTGCGCCAAGTGGTCCTCATAGGCGTTCCACTTTGTTTCACCATGGGCCCGGTTCGCTGCACACAGAGGAGGGGGAGGGATGAACGATTGGAATGTGAACAGTCGTAACCATAGTGAAGAGGTCGAGCCGCGGTGGCGTATCGTGGAACCACAGCGCAGGTGGGATGATGCGACATTGCATCGACTGCGCGGCTCGCTCTACGTCAGTCAAACGCTCGCACTGCAGGGTGCGCTCAAACTGCGGCGCCGGCTGGTTGACAATGGAGAGCCATTGCGCGCGCTTGGTGCCATGACCGGAGGTCAGGCAGTTCAGCAGGTAAAGGCGGGGCTTAGGGCCATCTACGTCAGTGGTTGGCAGGTTGCTGCAGATGCCAACGGGGCGGGTCACACCTACCCCGATCAAAGTCTGTATCCTGTAGATTCAGTTCCCGGTCTCGTTCGCAGGATCAATCGTGCGTTGCAGCGGGCCGATCAAATCGATGCCTTGGAAGGCGCGATATCGACAGATTGGTTTGTGCCCATCATCGCAGATGCAGAGGCGGGTTTTGGTGGTGCTCTGAATGCCTATGAGCTCGCACGTGAATTGATTGAGGCAGGTGCTGCGGCGATCCATCTAGAGGATCAGCTGTCCAGCGAAAAGAAATGTGGTCATTTGGGCGGAAAGGTGCTTGTGCCGCGCAGCCAAATGATCCGAAGTCTATGTGCCGCTCGCCTCGCAGCCGATGTGCTTGAAGTGCCAACCGTGATTATCGCCCGTACTGATGCAGATGCTGCAACATTGCTGACCAGTGATATCGATGGTGGTGATCGCGAGTTTCTCACAGGAGAAAGAACCGAAGAGGGATTCTATGTGGTGCGGGCCGGAATCGACGCCGCAATCAGTCGTGGTCTGGACTACGCACCTTGGGCCGACGTGATTTGGTGCGAGACGGCTCATCCTTCCCTTGACGAGGCTCGTCAGTTCGCGGAGGCCATCCATCAGCGTTTCCCTGGCAAGGTGCTGGCTTATAACTGCTCCCCGTCCTTTCACTGGAATCTTCAGCTCGGCCCTGCTGAGATCGCTTCATTTCAGCGGGAGCTGGGGGCTATGGGCTATCGATTCCAATTTGTGACCCTTGCTGGATTTCACTCGCTCAATGAATCGATGTTCCAGCTTGCCAGGGGCTATCGAGAACAGGGAATGACGGCTTATGCCGCGCTGCAAGAGCGAGAGTTCGCGGCGGAGCCCTACGGCTATACGGCAGTGCGTCACCAACGAGAGGTAGGAACAGGGTACTTTGACCTTGTTCGCGATCTTGTGTCCGAGGGACGACCCTCTACGCTCGCCTATGCGGGTTCCACCGAAGAGGAGCAGTTCGCCAAGCGAGGCGATGACTCCGAGAAGGCAGCCTAGGGACAACACCCCAGGCAGGGCAAAAGCCCTGCTCATGGGCTGTCCCAGAGGTCTGGTGCTACGTTCCGTGGTGGCGCTGTTGACCTACTACCAGGGGCGGGGCCTACAGCGACTGCGCCACCGCACGGCGGCGAAACGAGGTCGTCGCCACGCGACGCCGCCCCTCCCGCCACCTGATCCGAGGGGCCAAGATGGGTGCAGAGAAGGGAGAATGCTATCTCTCCGGCTCTGTGCCCACCCTTTGGAGCCTCGATGCCACGCATTGTTCCTCATCTCGCCCCGGCGCTCTGGACCTGTCTGTCGGCAATTCTGCTCACCTCTGCTTGTGCAGGCGTCGCTCCTCGCGAATTTTCCCTGTCGCAGTCTCTGCGCGCCGAAGAAGATGACGAAGCGTTTTCGGCGCTTGTCGAAGACTTTTATGCCGGCTCCCTCTCGCTCGAAGCCTTTCGTCACGCGATCGCGACGTTTCCTCAACGGACCCAGGAAACCAGCGTAGCACGTGAACTGCTTGCCTACGCGGCCCTGCTCGACGGAGATAGCGACGGAGCATGGAGATATTTCATGGAGGCTCTCGAGGACCCAAATGCTCCACTCGCGGAGCTCTACCTCGAAGAGGCCGTTTCCCAGCCGCGCACCGCTGCACAGAGGGAGGCCACGGCTCAGTTCCTTGACGAACTTCGTCGAAAACACCCCTCGCCCCAGCTGCGCGCGCGGGCGGCCTATCACCTTGCCGATGAACTAGCTATCTTGGGTCGGCTCGACGACATCAACGTCGTTCGGCAGCAGATCGGGTGGATCGATTCCTGGTTGATGGCTGGTTCTTTCGACAATGATCAGGGAAAAGGCTTTTTTGCCACCTATGCACCGGAGCAGCACGTTGACGTTGCTCAACTCATGACGGGCACGAGGCTCCCCGTGGCCTGGCGTTCAGTTGCCCTGCGAACCCAGGCTGGGATGCTCCCCCTTGGTTGGGCACTCTCTCCGTCAGACCACGCGGCTGCGTATTTGGTGACCTGGGTCCACAGCGACCAGGAGCAAACCGCAGAGCTCCGCATGACAGGGCGCGCCGGCTTGCGTGCCTGGTGTAATGAGAACCTCGTCATCAGTGAAGAGCGAATCGATCACGTGGTTTTCGACAATGTCCGAGCTCAAATTCACCTCGAGCGAGGGTGGAACCAATTGCTCGTGAAGTCTGCCACGAACACTGGACCCTGGAAATTGGGGGCGCGATTGACCGACGCGCAGGGCGTCCCACTTGAGGACCTTACATTCTCCGATGAGCCGCAGCGACAGGTCAGCGTGGTCCAGGCGCAGACCGTAGGTCTCGGAAGGCCTACGTTCCCTGCCGTCGACAGGTTGAAGCAAGGTGCCCGAAGAGACTTTGTTCATGGTCGCTCGCTGCACCTGTGGGGACAGGTGAGACCTGCGGTCGATGCCCTGCAGCGAATGGTCGAGACGCATCCGCACAGCATGCTCGGTGTCCATTTTGCTGCAGCGGCGCTCTGGAACGATGATGAGCAGGGCCGCGCTCTGGACCTCATCAACCGCGCGCTCAGAAGCGAAGGAAACACGCCCGGTCGATTACTTATGCAGCGAGCCGGCTTTTATGCTGAGAAAGGTCTACTCGATAAAGCTCAAGCCGATTTACTCAAAATGCGCAAGGAGGGTGGGAAGAGTCGAGAAGCCACGATAGAACTCGCTTCGGTGCTCGCCCGGCGTGGATTCCAAATCGACAGCTGTCGCCTGCTCGACGAGGCCCTCGAACAGTGGCCTGACGACGGTTGGACCACGCGAGAATCGGGACATTGTTGGGAAAAGCGTGGCTACCGCCGCCGCGCGCTCGAGCGGTACCTTCGATCGCGAGAGCTGGAGCCAGGTCAGCTGTGGGGTCTCGACAAACTGCGCGAGGATGCACTCGATAAAGATGATCTCCGCGAGGCGCTTCGACTCTCCCGCCTGCGGCAACGATTGGCACCGGAACGGCTCAGCTACCTGCTCGAGGAGGGAGACGTTCTGCGTTGGGCGGGGGAGCGTTCCGCGGCGCGTGGCCTATACGCTGCAGCTGCTTCCGCAAGCCCCGACTGGTCACGGCCTCGCGAGCTGCTCGGGCAACTCGACCGCGAGTTGGGAAACGAGGCCGCTGCCCTCGAGCATTTGCACGCGGCCTACGAGCGCGACCCAGACAATGCACGCCTGGCCGACCTGCTCGATTACCTTGAGCCACAAGGCTCTGGCTTGGCGGAGAGGTATGCGCCATCCGAAGAAGACATTGCTCGGGCCGTCGCCAACGCATCGAACATCGCGCGGCTCCCGGGCGCCCAGGTGCTCATGCTCCTCGATGACGAGGTGACAGAGGTCAACCAGGAAGGGAGCGCGAAGCGCATTGTCACTCATGTTTCCCTGGCGCTCAACAAGCAAGGGGCCGACGACCTGATTCGGGCCAGTATTCCGACCAGTGGAAAGCAGAGAATATTACAGGCGTACTCCATCAAACCCAATGGTGAGCGCCAGGAAGCTTCCTCGATTCGCCATGGTACGGTGCGGTTTCGCTCGCTTGAGGTCGGTTCCATCGTTGTGCTGCAGTATGTCCACTATGCTCGACCGCAATCATTCCTCCCCAATCACTACGTGGGGGATTGGTATTTCCAGGGGGTTGCTCGCCAGTCCGAGCGGTCTCGCTGGGTGCTCGTGTTGCCCGAGGACCGGCATCTGTCTGTATCCGTGCAAGGCCAGGTGGCAAGCCGTGAGGAACGTGT
>JBMTAX010000261.1:0-5234 GCA_049429145.1 Myxococcota bacterium | reverse complement strand
GCAGGTTCACGACGCGGCGCAGCGCCAGCTCGGTGTGTGGGCGGGCGATCAACGTGAGATAGGCGAGGATGTCTTTCACCTCGCGTCGCTCGAAGAACTCTTGCCCGCCGATGACCCGATAGGGCACGCCCATCAGTCGCAGGTGCTCCTCGAAGAGCCGGCTCTGCGGTCCCGCGCGGTACAAGATGGCCATGTCGTCGGCGGTGTAGCGCTTTTGCGCGAGCAGCGTGGCGCACTCTTTCGCCACCCACTCCGCTTCACCGTCACCGTCGGTCGCGCCCATGAGCACCGGCCGGTCGCCCGCACCGAGGGCCGAGAACAACGTCTTGCCGTGACGGCCCGGGTTCTTCTCGATGACAGCGTTGGCGAGGTCTAAGATCGCACCCGTGCTGCGGTAGTTCTGCTCGAGCTTCACCACCGTGCAGGGGGCGAACTGCCGATCGAACGACAAGATGTTCTCGATGTCAGCGCCGCGAAAGCCGTAGATGGCCTGGTCGTCGTCACCCACCACACAGATGTTTTTGTGTGGCCCCACCAAATAGCGCACGAGGTCGACCTGCAGGGGGTTTGTGTCCTGGTACTCGTCGATCATCACATGCAGGAACTGCTCTTGGTAGCGGCGCACCACGCCGGGAGCGGTCTCAAAGAGCTCGCGGGTGAGCAGCAAGAGGTCATCGAAGTCAACGGCCGAAAGGTCCCGCAGGTGCTTCGCATACGGCCCATAGAGGCGCGCCGCCACCTGCGAGAGCACGTCGCCACGGGTGATGGTGTCCGTGGGCCGATAGCCAAGGTTCTTGAAGAGTCCGATGCGCCCGAGCACGGCCCTCGGCTGAAGCTCGTCGAGGTGCACGTCGAGCTCTTTGGCCACGCGGCTGAGCTGCGCCAGCTGATCGGAAGTGTCTAGAATCTGAAAGTTCGGCGACACCCCGATGGCTCCCGCATCACGTCGAAGAATTCGTGCGCAGAGGGAATGAAAGGTCGAGATAACGATGCCGCGGGCCTTTTGTTTGCCCACGAGGTCAAACACCCGCTCACGCATTTCTTTGGCGGCTTTGTTCGTGAAGGTCACCGCCAAGAGTGACCGCGCCGGTACTCCTTCGCCGAGCAGCCGCGCGATGCGCATGGTGACCACGCGTGTTTTGCCGCTGCCCGCCCCGGCGAGCACGAGGAGCGGACCACCGTCGTGCAAAACCGCACGACGCTGGGGCTCGTTGAGGGTGTGCAGGGCGACCGACATCCTCGTCTCTTCGCGTCTTCGCGCAGGGGAGGGAAGGGGCGTTCTGCGCGTCATCTGGGGGTTGGCGTCGGTGCATGGGACGGTTCGGTCCTGCATGAACCTTGTTTCCTCTGCGTGCCCTGACACGCGCATCACATGGCTCGTTCCGCCTCCGCTCGAGACGACCGGTCGCTCTGAGACGGCGCAGCGCCTCCACTGCACTCACGGGTTCTCTCGCCGCCGCGGCCCTTCCACGACGGCCCAACTGGAGCCTGACGACGTTCCCGAGACCACCACGTGGTTCATTCCGTCCTGGGGCTGGTCGCCGGGGATACGGCCACGATGGCACACGAGGACGCAGACCCTGCACGCCGTGCGAGAGGGAACCGACGCGAGGGGATGGTTCCTGCGCGTTGCGTGACCTTACGCGCGGGCCGTCGAGGTGCATGGTGCCGAGCGCCTCGTTCCTGCGGGTCGTGACCGCGATTCCGCTGGACTCTCTTCACACTCCGGATGGGCTTGCGCGTCGACGAGATGCGCCGTGGGCCCAGACTTCGTACGCCTCCATTTCAGCGCGACTGCAGTCCGTGAGACATGACGTCAGCGGAGCTGGTGGCCGGCCTCCATTGGGGCGAAATCTAGAGGAGAGACGAGCGGATCGGCCTATCGGGCTACCCAAGTTCGTCAAAGCCTCAGCGTCGAGAGATGGGGTGTCAGAGCCACTCATGACGCACCGCCGAGAGCCAACCTTTGACAGTACGGAAACCCCGAACCGACCTTCCCTCGAGGACCCACGATGACCCGCATCGGCTCCTCACTCCACCTCTTTCCGGCGACGCCACGCGCTAGAAGCTCGTGAGAGTCATCGGGAAGAGCGGGCCATTGTCGATGAGCCGTACCTGCTCGGGGCCGTGGCCAAAGCTGCCTGCGAGGAGGCAACGAGCCCCTGAGCCGAGCATATCCATGGCTTCGAGGGTGCGGGGGTCAACCACAGCTACGTAGTCGGTGGTGAATCCCTCGGCGGCGGCGAGCACTTCCTCAGCCGCGCGCACAATGGCCTTCACCTTGCGTTCGCCTAGCTGCACGGCGTCTTGGGCGGCCATGAGCCCACGATAAAGGCAGGTGGCCTCCTTACGTTGTGCCGGTGTGAGCCGCACATTGCGCGAGCTCAAAGCGAGGCCGTCGACGTCGCGGAGCACCGGCATCGGCACGATCTCCAGGGGCAGCGAGAGGTCGCGTACCACACGGCGGATCACTTGCAGCTGCTGGTAATCCTTCTCGCCAAAGACCGCGAAATGCGGCTGCACCAACGCGAACAGCTTGGTGCAAACGGTGGCGACACCGTCGAAGTGCCCCGGGCGCGAAGCGCCCTCGAGGGAGAGCGAGAGCTTGCCGGTCGTCACCGTTGTGTCGAAACCCTCGGGATACATCGACGCGGCGTCGGGCGCGAAGACGTAGTCGACCCCCGCAATGCGGCAGAGCTCTGTGTCGCGCTCGAGGGTGCGGGGATATTTCTCGAGATCAGCCGCCTGACCGAACTGCAACGGATTCACGAAGATGCTCACGACGACGACGTCGGCGCGCAGGCGGGCTTCGCGCACGAGGGCCATGTGTCCTTCGTGCAGTGCACCCATGGTGGGCACGAAACCGATGGTCTGTCCGCGCAGACGGGCTGCCATGCTTGTCGCCTGCATCAGGCCCGTCGATTCAATGACTCTCGTCGCTGGCTTCGGCGGTTCTGTCGTCGAGGACTTCGTACCTCTCGCGGCGGCGCGTGCGCCGGTGGCTCTTCGAGCGTGCGCGGAACGAGATGCGGTCATGACTAGAGGCTAGCGAAAACCCGGCCGGCGGTGTGGTTTTGACGCCATTTTACAAACCGGAGTGACGCAGCGCGACGACAAAAGCGCAGAGCAGCGGCGCGACGTGCATGAGGAGGTGCATGCGGTGCACTTCGACACGGCTGCGGTACGGCGAAATCGGCGAGAACGCCTCGACGCGCTGCATCCGGCACCATAGCTTGCCCGCATGCAGCCTTTTCCTCTTCCCCTCCTTGCATGCACCCCGATCGCGGACCGCCATACCTTGTTGCGTCTCGATCCGCGCGACACGCCGTTTCGCGAGGCCCACGTGGCGCCGGGGCAAGTGGCCCTCCTGGGCTTTCAACCTGAGGCCACCTTCCCCATGGCAATCGCGTCGGTGCCCGGAGACGAGGTTGTCGAGGTGCTGATGGCGTCGAAAACAGAGTCCGATCAGCAAGCGCTGCTCTCCCGCGAGGGGCCTCTCTATTGTGGCGGTCCCAAGGGACCCGGCTTTCCGCTGGCACGTGCCCGAGGTCGATCGCTGTGGCTCTTCGCCGGCGGCTCCGCCATCAGCGGCTTGCGCGCTGTGATTGAGACATTGCTGCGCGAACGCGATGCGTATGGCGAGGTGCGCCTTCTCTACGGTGCGAAAACCGATGACCTCGTCTGCTTCCGCGACTCATTTGCACGTTGGCAAGCAGCCGGCATCGAGGTGCAGGTGGCGTTAAGTCGTCACTCTGACCCGGGCGCCGCGAAGCGCTACGTGCAAGAGCTCCTCCCGGCGGAACTCGATGGAGCGGGGGAGATGTTGGCGTTCGTGTGTGGTCGCCCTGCGATGGAGCAAGCGGTGACCGAAGCGTTGCTTGCGCGCGGCGTCGACGCTGGGGCCATCTGCAAGAACTGGCCTTGAGCGAGCGCGTGACCTCGAAAAGGCAGCGGGCGGCCATAGGGCCGCCCGCGCCCCCCCCCCCCCCCCCCCCCGCGACGATACGCCTTCCGTGCATCGCCTAGCCTGGATCGGATTCTGCTCTCACGAGCGGGGACAACGTCTCTAGCGAAGACGCATCTCCTCGTCGGGCAGCCGCCAACCACTCCGCGAGCTCCCGCGTCGCCGCGCGGTAGATTTCCAGCTCGGCCCGCATCACGCGCTCGCGAAACGAGGCGGGGACCTATCCGAGCCGGAAGGCGAAACCACCGTTGGAATCACCCTCGGGAGCTTCCTTCTTTTTGGCGGCAGCCTTCTTCCTTGCGCCAGTCTTCTTCTTGGCGCCGGCCTTCTTCTTTGCAGCGGCCTTCTTCTTCGGAGCTGCCTTCTTCTTGGCGCCGGCCTTCTTCTTGGCGCCGGCCTTCTTCTTGGCGCCAGCCTTCTTCTTGGGCGCTGCCTTCTTCTTTGCAGCGGCTTTCTTCTTCGGTGCTGCCTTCTTCTTTGCAGCGGCTTTCTTCTTAGGCGCTGCCTTCTTCTTGGCAGCCGCTTTCTTCGCCTTTTTCTTCGGCGCGGCTTTCTTCGCGACTTTTTTCTTCGCGGTAGCTTTCTTCGTGGCCATCTACCTCTCCTGGTGGCACCGACGCAGCAACGCACGGCGTACACAAAGCAAACCATGAGATCTTTTTGTGCGTCAACAAACGTGGCGATACACGCGCGTGCGTGCCCATGAGCATTCGTCATTCGCGCAACCGCAGGCTTCATGACCGCGCGTGCCGACTGCCACGCCATCATTTCCGTTGATGTAGTTCTCGACGACAATCGCCGTCACGGTCTCGCACGGAGAGGCACGAACCAACACCGTAGATTCCTCGTTCTCGCACGCGCCAGAATTGAATCTTCGTGCTTCCCGTTACGGTGTTCTGAGACATGTCACCAGGGCGAGCCGATGGCTTTGCCTATGGTCCTGCGAACTTCGATTCGCGAATGGCGCCTGCATGGCTCGCAGATACACCTCTTCTCGGGGTACCGGCGTAGCCGCACGCACCCTGACGAGTCGCGCTTGCCGGTTGTGTTCTCGACGAGAAAAACGACGCAGAGGGTTCTTGTGGACACCGGAAGATCAACAGCAAACGACCTGCTGTACTCCGGGAACAGCGTGAACCAACAAAAAGGGCGGAGTTGCGTATTTAGAGCAGGCCGCTCCGTCTGTTCTGCCGTGTCGCCAGCGTCCCATGCGGTGGTTGCGGCAGTGCACATGGTAGGTGATGCAGTCGCGCATTCTCTTCACGACGCA
>JBMTAX010000260.1:0-5237 GCA_049429145.1 Myxococcota bacterium | reverse complement strand
GCGCGATGGCGGTGAACCCGGCATCGGCTACGCGGTCGGCGAGCTGCTGCGCCCGGGAGGCGTCGTAGTCGGCGCAGATCCATGCCTCGAAGAAGTCGCGGCGTGCGGCGATGAGCGCGGCCGACGACCATCCCATGCCCTCCGCCGCGGAGAGCGAGCCCACGGTGCGCTTTGACCTGCTCAAGCTCGCTCCCCGTGCTGCGCGTACGCGTCGACGCGCCTCCCGCGTCTCGGTAGTGGTGCGGCGCCCCAAGCAACCTGAGTTCGAGCTCGCGCTCGACCAGGACAGCACCCTTATCGGCCGTGACCCCAGCTGTGACATCGTGCTTGACGACGACGGTATTTCCCGACGCCACGCGCGCATCGACCTGCTCGATACAGGCTACCACGAGCTCGTCGACCTGAGCTCCACCAACGGTACGTTGGTCGCTGGACGCCCCCTGCAACGCATGATTCTGCTCGATGGCGATCGCTTCGCCATCGGGGATACCCGCTTCACGTTTCGCTCTTCCCCCATCGATGACGGCGGGTCGAGGTAGCGAGCGGACGTCCTGGCCCTGTGTCCTCAGGGCGCCCGGTTTGCCACGGTGACGACGTGAACCCCGAGCACTTGGCCTTGGGCGGTCTCGACGGCGCAGGACCAAGTGCCCTGTGGGGCAGGTCCGAAATGACGCTTCGTGGTCCACGTACGGAAGCCTGCTTCGCGGCCACCGACGAGGGTGAGCTCTACGCGATCGGTTGTAATGCCGTCATGACGCCATACGTGGAAGAGACGGTCGCGCAGTCCTCGTGGCGCTGAGATAGAGGTCCAGCAGACGAGCTGCTCCGGTACGCCATGCACCATGGTGAGCGGCTCCGCCAACTCGCGCTCTTCGAGGGCGGTGCCGATGCCACCCTCGACGAGGCGTAGCGGCGCGGGCGGGACCGCCTGAGGGACTCCGAGCGCGAGCAACGCAGGCAGGAGCGAGGGCACCAGTGCGGCGCGAAGCGCATGCCGGGCCGGCTTGTGAGCGCTGCGGTCGTGCCTGCTGCGGAGGGCTGCGGCTACGCCAGTGCCTCCAGAGGCCACCGCAGCCGCCAGCAGCAGGGACGACCCTTGGGCGATGCCGAGCACAGGGAGCAGGGCATTGTAGGTGATGAACAGGGCGACGGCGTGAAGGGAAAGACCTCGGGCGGGCCACCGCGCAACACTTTCATACCAAGGGTCCCATAGACTGACGCCAACGACGACGGTGACCAGTGCGAGAAACCCTACCTGGGCAGGCGTGAAGGCGCTCGCTGCGACGTACCACGGCAACACAAAGAACAGCCCGAGCTGCAGAAGGGACTGGCTCCCGAACAAGGCCGTCAGATGCAGTATGCGCGCTCGCCACGAGGTCGGCTGTCCTTGGACTACGGGCAGGGGCGCTCGCGTGAACTCGAGAAAAAGACCGAGGGCGACGAGCGCACCGAGCCCAGCCCCGAGGACGGGGATGGCTTTTGAGGGGGCGCGCTCCATGAACAATGCCCCCGCGAGGCCGCTGGCGAGAGAGGCCCATGGGAGGGTGCGCCGCCACCACGACGGCGGGTCACACTGGAGGGCTTCGCCGACACGGCGGAGCCACGAGGGAGTACTCGCTCGCGCCATCTCGCTCTTGACGATACCATGCCTCATCACGTCGACGAACCCGCTGTCCGTTGGGCGGAGAGAAGAGGGGGCAGGTGTGGGCGAGGGGCGAGTGCGAGGGGCTGGGCTGTCTCGCCGGGAACTGCTGCGCCTGCTACCGACCGTGCTGCCATGGCTTGCCCTCGCACGCGCTGGGAAGGCCACGCCCTCTGAGGCCGACTTGCGCGTCTGCAAGATCCGCCATGGCACCTTCCTTGTCGAGCTTGCCGGGGTTCAGGTGCTTGTAGACCCCTGCTTTGCACGCAACCTCGTCAGCCCTCTGCTCGGTACATCACCGCCGCCCGCGCGGTCGGCCACCCAGCTCGGGCAGACGCGTCTTGTGCTCGTCACGTCATCGAGCACCGAGACCTTCTCGCCGCGGGACCTACGGTCGCTGGTGCGGGGACAGCCCTACTGTCTTGCCCCTGACGAACGCGTCGTCCGCGCGCTGCGCCAATGCGGACTACGTCGCGTGCGTCGGGTGCAAGCCGGGGATCAGGTGCGCGTCGCGGGAGTGCAAGTGCGAGTCTCACCACGCGCCCCTCGGGGAGCGAGACCCGTCGTGGGGTACCACCTGTCCTCTCAGGCGCGCTCGTTGTGGTTCCCCGGGGACGGCCCGTCGCTGGACGTGGACGCAGGCCCCATCGCCTTTGCTCGGGACCACACGGCGGAGGTCATGGTCGCGCGGGTGAAGGCCCAGCCAACGCCTGGCGAGCGCGCAACCGGGATGGGGTCTGAAGACGCGCGTCTGCTCACGGCGAAGGTGGGTGCTTCGTTCTGCATCGCCGCCTACGACGATGTGGAACTTACTTGGCTTGGGACTTTGCTGGCCGGGGAGCAGCCGCGAGGCGCGCCGACGGGGCCGGACCGGCATTTGGTCCCGAGCGTCGTCGAACGCGGAGTTTGGTATCGGGTCCCAAAGCGGACTCCGAGTTCCCTTTTGCCGTGGTAGTACGACTGACGAAACGGTTGGAGGGTGTCCCGCCAGCATACTGGCGCTCACCGCAGGATATGCGCGAGACTCCCCCTTCGGCGAGCACAGTCGGGTGAGGTAGGCAGATGGCGAGTACGGACAAGCTGGTCCGGAAGCACAAAGAGCGAGCAACCGCTTTCTCCGCGAAGGGGCGGCATGCAGAGGCCCTCGAGGAGTACACGCAGGCGGTTCGCCTCGACGGACGCGACCTTGGACTGCGGCAGAAGCTCGCCGACACCCATGCGCGCTTGGGACACCGCGCCGAAGCCATCCACGAGTACCAGGCCGTCGCTGGCAGCTACGCTGCCGACGGTCTGTTGCTGAAGGCCATCGCGATTTGCAAAGTGATCCTGGCCCTCGACGAGACCCATCGGGAGACCCAAGAAGTCCTCGCCGACCTGTACGCCCAGAAACGTGGCGCCATCGATGTGAAGGCTGTGCTTCTGCCGAAGGCGATGTCTGGTGCGATGGGGGGGCGTCCGGGGCGCCGCTCTGCGAGCGAGATTCGCGGGATGCCCGCGGGCCAGCTCGACTTCAGCAACCCCCACTCCCCTGTTGCGGCCACGGCGGAGACGACGGTGCGCGAGGCCCCGCCGGTGCACGCTCATGCCCCGGTCACCACCGCGGAAGAGGAACTCGACTTCGAGATCGATCATGAGATCGACGTCATCAGCGTCGAGTCAGCGACGGTTCACGCGCCTCCGAGCGAGCCCCTGCAGACCGACCTGCATATGTTCGCTCCAGAGCATGCCGGGCGCGCTGCATCCCTGGCAGGCTCGACGGCTGCGGCCGTCGGACAGCCCCTGTCATCCTCCCATGACGACGAGGAGGGGCTCGGTGGGCTGCTCGCAGAGGAGTTCGGCGACGGGGAAGAGGACTTCCTCGGGGAGGCTTGGCGCGCCGCCCACGAGGCCGCGGAGGAAGAGGCGGTGGAGATTGTGGAGATGGCTGAAGTCGAGGTCGAGGACCTGTCGCCCATCCCGCTCTTGTCCGATCTTCCTCGAGACGCCTTCATCGCACTCACGGAACGCATGCAACTCCACCACGCCCAGGAGGGAGAGGTTCTCATCTCCGAGGGTGACCATGCCGCGAGCATGTTCATCGTCGTCCAGGGTACCGTGAAGGTCATGCGCAACATCGCTCCCGGCCACGAGGTGACGCTCGCCGAGTTGTCCGATGGCGCGTTCTTCGGGGAGATGGCCCTGCTCAGCGATGCCCCTCGCACTGCGAGCGTGGTAGCGCTGCAAGACTCCATGCTCTTCGAGGTCAGCCGAGACCTCATGAACGAGATAAGCCTGCAATACCCCGGTGTGCGTGAGGTGTTGCGAGACTTCTATACCAATCGGCTCATCGCCAATCTGCTGCGGACCAGCCCGCTCTTTGAGCCATTCTCGCCCAGCGACAAGCGAGAACTCATCGAGAAATTCACGAGCCGCGAGGTAGATGCAGCCCGCGTCGTGATCGAGCGGGGCAAACCGAGCGACGGTTTGTATGTGCTGCTGAACGGGCGCTGCGACGTGGTGGGTGAGCGTGAAGGGCAAGAAGTCGTGCTCGCCGAACTCAAAGACGGCGACGTCTTCGGCGAAATGAGTCTGCTCTCGCGGGGCCCCGCTGGCGCCTCGGTGCGCACCAGTTCTCGTTGCACCATTTTGCGTTTGGCGAAGAATGCGTTCGACGTGCTCATCATGACCCATCCTCAGGTTCTCGAGACGCTGGCGCGTTTTCAAGAGGCTCGGAGCGTGCACAACGAAGCCGTGCTGCGAGGAGCCGTGCCCGCCTCTCGCGCTTTTCTCGTGTAGCCGGTGGCCGACGCAGGCGTACAAAAAGGGCCTGTGGCGGCCGCCTAGCAGGCTTGCGCGCCGGGTTAGGCGACGCGGGTAGGAGGACGTTTGCGGGAGCAGAGCGCACACATCCACGAGGCACGTCCAGCGGAACGACGCCTGGCGGTGTCGGTACGGGGTGCACCTGGCGCACATTTGTTCGTACGTGCGGGGGGGCAGGGTCCACGGGAGCACATACCAGCGCTCGTGGTGTGCCCTGGTTTCATTCAGAACCGTCGGGCGTTCGAGCTGCCCTCTCGGTCGCTGCTCGACCATTTGGTCGGCGCCGGCTTCGATGTGTATGCGCTTGAGTTCGCCAAACACGAGAGGCATCGGCACGAGGGGCTTTCCCATTACGCCGACCGAGTAGCGCCACTGGTACTCGACGTCGTCCGCTCGCGTCACCACAGCGTCGCCTGGGTTGGCCACAGCATGGGGGGGCTGGTCGGAGCAGCGCTTCCGCCCCATGAGACGTCGCGGTTGTCGGCCCTTGTGACCATAGGATCCCCGCTGAAGCCGGGCATTGGCCTCAAGCAGACGCGCGCGCTCGAGGTCGCCATCGCGACCGCTGGGCGTCGCTTCGTGCGACGTGGGACCTCGTTCCGCGGCGCTCAGCTGGCGACGCTCTTCCGCCTCGGTGCCATCGCCTTCGACCACCCTCGCGCGCGTTTCCCCCTGCAAGTATGGGCGCCCGGGCATCTGCGCAGGGACGAGCTATTGTGGAGCCTCTCCAACGCCTTCGTCGAGGACTCGTGGGCAGCGCTCGCCGACATGCTCGATCTGACCCATAGCGACGGGG
>JBMTAX010000259.1:0-5242 GCA_049429145.1 Myxococcota bacterium | reverse complement strand
CGGTGCTGATCTCGGCTGACCGCACACAAGCGAGCTTGGTCCTCGGCGAGAGCGTCGACGGCAGTTGTGAACGGCTCGCCCCCTCGGCGGCCTATGAACTGCGCATCGGGCCGGGGCTGACCGATGACGAGGGCGAGGAAATGGGCGAGCTTCGTCTGCCGTTCTCGACGAGCGCTGCCTGTGATCTCGACCCCAACACCTTACTCGAGAGCCCAAGCGCTGCACCCACCGACATCGCGGCCACTGTGCGTTTCGAAACGAGCAAAGCGTCGTCGAGCGAGGTACGGTTTGGCGCGAGCGGGGGGCCGCTCGACTGCCTCTTGCAGACCCCATGCCCCGTGCTTGGAGCTCCGTCGCTGCTTCCGCAGGCCGGTACGACGCCGCCGCGGTTTCTTCACGAGGTTCTCCTCACCGGTCTCGTCGTCGGTGAGGCTTACGACTTCAGCGTCCGCGCCGAGGATGAGACCGGTTCTTCCGCTGTAGGCGTCGGCTCCTTCGTCACCGCGCCACTCCCGGCTGTCGCCCTCAACGAGGTGATGGGGAACCCGGTCACAGAGCCCGCGGGTGAGTATCTCGAACTCATCAACTACAGCGACACGGAGACCTACGCCCTCGCTGGCTGGTCGGTCGTCATCGCCGGAAGTGGGGACACCGGCAGGACCTGTGTCTTGTCGTCGTCGGCACCCAGTTTGGCTCCTGGCCAGTTCCTGTTGCTGGTCCCCGGGGCCAGTTCTCCCCTCGAGCTTTACGGTATCGATCCCGCGAAGACGTTTGCGCTGTCGGAGAGCAGCCAGCTATGCGGGCCCATCCCGAACGGTGAAGCGCGCCGGGTGGTTCTCCTCGACGCTGAGGGGCGCGCGGTGTCCTCGTTCGCGGGCTACCCCGGACTTGACCACTACGAGGAGGGCCGCAGCGGCGAGCGCATCGCGCCCGACGCGCCCGATGTCGCCGCGAGTTTCTGTTACTCCCGCGCCGACGCAGCGCCGACCCCTGCGGCGCCGAACAGCGTGACCTTGCGCGGCTGCGATCCATGACGGTGGCGTCGACAGGCCGCCTGCGGGTGCTGGGCGTGGACCCCGGGTCACTCAAACTCGGCTGGGGTATCGTTGAGCGTTGCGAGGCGACGAGACGCATTACCCACATCGATAACGGCGTCATTGTCATGCCTGCCGGCGCTGAACTCCCCACGCGCATTGTAGAGCTGTCACGCGGTCTGCATCGCGTGCTCGAGTCGTTCCGCCCTAGCGTCGCTGCCGTAGAGGACGTCTTCGTCGACAAAGGTGTGCGTTCGGCGCTGACGCTCGGGCAAGCACGTGGCGCCGCGCTCGCGACCATCGGTCTGTGCGGGGTACCGGTCAGCAGTTATTCCACGACGAGGGTCAAAGCGCGCGTAGCTGGCACGGGGCGGGCGGCCAAGGAGCAGGTCGCTGAAATGGTCACGCGTCTTCTCGGCCTCGCAGAACATCCTTTCGAGGATGCGGCAGATGCGCTCGCGGTAGCGCTTTGTCACGCGCTCTCAGAAGGAGCCCTTGTGTTGCCGTCGACCGCTGCCGGGGGAAAGTCGCTTCCGCAGGGGCGCAAAGGTCGTCGTGCTGGGCTTGCGGCCCTCGCACGAGCGCAAGGGAAGCTGTAGCGTCCCTCCCGTGATCGCTTTTTTGCACGGCCTGCTGGCCTTCAAGAACCTCGACAATGCTTGCATCGACGTCGGTGGCGTCGGCTACCGGGTGCGCATGCCGCTCGCAGATCTCGCCCGGCTCGGTTCGCCCGGCGCGAAGGTGCAGGTGCATGTGCACACCCACGTGCGCGAGGACGCGCTTGAACTCTTCGGGTTCTCAAGCGCCGATGGCCTCGCCCTCTTCGAGCAGCTGATCTCCGTCAGCGGCGTGGGGCCCAAGGTGGCCCTGGCGCTTCTTTCAGGCCTCGAGCCCGCTGAACTCGTCGTGGCGATCACCAGCCAAGATCAGGCTCGGTTGACGAAGGTGCCCGGTGTGGGTGCCAAGACCGCCGCGCGGCTCGTTCTCGAGTTGAAGGATCGATTGCGGCGGCAGGGCGGGCAGGCAGCTCCGTCGCGGGGGAACGCCGTCGCGACCGATCCGGTCCTCGATCTTCGCAGCGCGCTTGAGAACCTTGGCTACAAACCCGCCCAAGTGGAGCGGGCGGCGAAAGCCGTTGAGCCCATGGCGAAAGAGGGGCAGGCCTTAGAGGTGCTGGTCCGGGAGGCGTTGCGGCATGTCTGAGACCCGAAGCCGCAAAGGCCTGCTCGCGGGCCGCACCCACGACGAAGAGCTGCGGGTCGAGCAAAGCCTGAGGCCACGCTCCTTCGACGACTACGTGGGTCAACGGACCCTCATCGAGAACCTGCGCATCTTCGCGCAAGCTGCCCGAGGTCGAGGAGAGCCGCTCGACCACATCCTGCTGTCGGGGCCACCGGGGCTCGGCAAGACGACCCTCGCCCACATCTTGGCCACGGAGATGGGGGCACAACTGCACGTGACCAGCGGGCCCGCCATCGAGAAGAAGGGTGACCTCGCGGGTCTGCTTACGAACCTCGGCGCTGGGGACGTGTTGTTCATCGACGAAATCCACCGGCTGAGCGCCATCGTCGAGGAGAACCTTTACCCGGCGATGGAGGACTTCAAGTTCGATGTCGTCATCGGTGAGGGGGCGGGCGCCCGCTCGATCTCTCTCGACGTCAAACCCTTTACGCTCGTCGGCGCCACCACCAAGACAGGGCTGCTCACCTCACCGCTGCGCGACCGTTTCGGGTTCGCTGCTCGCCTCGAATTCTATCGCCAGGAAGAGCTCGTCGCGATCGTGACGCGTTCTGCCGGTCTGCTCGGGGTCTCGCTCGACCAAGAAGGCGCAGCCGAAATCGCGGCCCGCTGTCGAGGGACGCCGCGGATCGCGAACCGTTTGTTGCGTCGTGTACGCGACTTTGCCGAGGTGCTCCATGACGGCGTGATCGATCGTGATATCGCCCGCTCGGCCCTTGCGCGGCTCGGCGTCGACGCGGCCGGCCTCGACGACATGGACAAGCGTCTCCTGCTCATGCTCATCGAGAAGTTCGAGGGCCGCCCTGTTGGCCTTGAAACCCTCGCTGCAGCCTTGGGGGAAGACGCCGCAACCCTCGAGGATGTGTATGAACCCTACCTCCTCCAGGAGGGGTTCTTGATGCGTACGCCTCGGGGGCGCGTCGCCATGCAGCGGGCTTACGTGCACCTCGGTTTGCCCCCTCCCGCGTCGTCGGGAGTCGGTGACCAGCGGCCCCTTTTCGACGACGGCTGACCCGGATCCGCATGGGATAGCCGCGAGGGCGGTGCCTGCGCGGGTGGGCAGCAGTAGACTCTCCAGAGCATGTCCGCAGAACCCTCGCCTTTGGTGATCTTACCGCCAAGCTCGTTGCCCGAGCTCGGACCGTTGGTGGTCGTCGAGGGAGAGTGTGCTTACTTCCCCGACCAGCGCCCAAGTCGCACGGCCTTCGCATTGCCTGAATGGCTCGACGGCTCCACCTACCAGCGGGCCATGGACCAGGGGATGCGGCGCTCTGGGACCGTGGTGTACCGACCCCTCTGTGAGGGGTGTCGCAAATGCATCCCGCTCCGTGTCCCCGTGGATGAATACGCTCCGTCTCGCTCTCAGCGCCGGGTCGAACGACGCTGCGAGGGGCTGTTCGACGTTCGCGTGGGACCGCCACAGCTCGACGACGAACGCCTCGCACTGTACCGGCGCTACCAACGATTCCAGCACGGCGAGCAAGCCCAGGCGAGCGATGGCACCAGCTATCGGCGCTTTCTCGTCGAGACGGTCACCGATACCGTCGAATTGGTATGGCGCGATGCCGCAGGAACGCTCGTCGCCGTCGGTGTGCTCGACGTGACGCCTGATGCCTTGTCGAGTGTGTATTTCTACTGGGAGCCGTCTCTCGCCCACCTCTCGCTGGGGGTGTATTCGGCCCTCATCGAGATCGAGCTGTGTCGACGCTGGCAGAAGCGCTGGTATTACCTCGGCTACTTGGTGCCGGGTGCCAAGACGATGAACTACAAAGCCGCTTTTCCCGGAGCCGAGGTGTGGACTGGGGCTGCGTGGGCTTCCCTCGGTGGTCGATCCGTCGACGAGGCTCTGCCGGCTGAGGTGCTGGCTGCTGCAGAGCAGCGCGCCACCGATGCTGATCGCGGGCGCTTTGAACTTGAAGCCGCGGCCGGGCTCCTCTCCCTTCCTGTGGTGGGGGAGGGCGGGCCGAAGTGACGACGTGAAAGGCCGTGCCCGAGAGGGATTACTGCGCGTTGCAGCAGGGTTGCTCCCGTGCCTCAGATGTCGACGTGGTGCCTCGGCTCTCACGGCTTGCGATGCAGAGCGTTTCCGCCACAAGACACCCGAATCACGACACGGGTCGGCCCCAGGCGGCTTCACAAGAAAAAACCCCGCCACAAATGAGGCGGGGTTCGTCTTGTCGTCGTGCAGACAGCTTAGATCTGCTCGTTGACGTAATCCCAGTTGACGAGGTTCCAGAAGGACTCGACGAACTTGGGCCGCGCGTTGCGGTAGTCGATGTAATAAGCGTGCTCCCATACATCGAGCGTCAAGAGGGGCTTCTGTCCGTCGGTGAGCGGGTTACCGGCGTTCGACTTCTGCACGATCTCGAGCTTGTCACCATTCTTGACGAGCCAAGCCCAGCCTGAACCGAAGAGCGTGATGGCCGCATTCGAGAACTCGGTCTTGAACTTGTCGAACGATCCCCAGCCAGCGTGAATCCCGTCGGCGATGGCGCCCTTCGGTGCGCCGCCGCCATTCGGGGCCATGCAATGCCAGAAGAAGGTGTGGTTCCACACCTGGGCGGCGTTGTTGAAGACGCCACCGGGGCCGGCGCCCTTGATGATGTCCTCGAGGGACTTGCCCTTCCAGTCGGTGCCCTCGACGAGCTCATTGAGCTTCGTCACGTAGGCGTTGTGGTGCTTGCCGTGGTGAAAATCGAGGGTCTCCGCCGAGATGTGCGGCGCGAGCGCGTCCTTTGCGTACGGGAGCGCGGGGAGCTCGAAAGCCATGGGTACCTCCGGTCGAATGCGACTTGTGGCGAGCGAGCCGTGTGTCGACTCGCTCGCGACGTGGTGTACCTCGAATGCCAGCCGTCACCAAGGGTCACAGCGACAACCGCCGACGTGCACCCGCTGCATCGCCCCTCGCTCAGTGAATGTGGGCGTTGAGGTCGGGTGGCGGCAGGGTCGCGAGCGCGGGGTGCTCGCCG
>JBMTAX010000258.1:0-5244 GCA_049429145.1 Myxococcota bacterium | reverse complement strand
AGCCCCGCTGCGGCCCCGACGCAATCACGTAAGCTGCACAGGAGACCGAGGGAACGACCTCTCGCCTCCTTCTGTGGGAGGAAGACGAGAAGGCCCCTGAGATCGGCACCTCCCGAAATCCCTGTAGCCGGCATCACGCGGGGTCACCCGACGAGAGCGGCGGCGTTTGCGAACAAGGCTCGAAGCTCGTTACAAGGATAAGGATGGGTGGAGCGCTTGAGCCTCTGATTTGGCTGTTGATCGGCATGTTGCTGATTGGCTCGGAGGTCTTTGTGCCCGGGCTGGTCATGCTCTTTCCCGGGCTCGGCGCTCTCGTCGTGGCCGCCCTGCAAGCAGCAGGATGGGTAGAGAGCCTACCCGCATCGCTCGTGACATGGGCAGCAAGTTCGATCGCGCTTTTTGCAGTCATGCGACGCACGTTGCGACGGTGGTTCCCTGCAGAAGAGTCTCGCCGACTCGAACGCGAGGGTGCCGACGCCTACGGCAAACTGGTCGACGTCCTTGAGGACGTCGCGGAGCAGAGCCCGGGGGAGGCACTCCGGGGAAGGATTCGCCATGAGGGGACGACGTGGCCCGCGGCGAGTACCTCCGGGACCATCCGCAAGGGTGAGCGCGCGCGCCTCGTATATCGAGAGGAGCTTGCGTGGGTCGTCGAGCCCGCCCCTGCGCTCCCACTACCCCCAAGTGACCCCGCGGGAGTTCCCGAGAACAACGAGCGCTGACGGCAAGGAGAATTCATGGGTGGTGCACTCTTTTTAGGTTTGACCGTCGGTGCCTTTGTGGTGCTCGGTGTTGTCTGGAAAACCTTCATCATCGTGCCGATGAGGGAGCACATCATTAAAGAGCGACTTGGTCGTTATGACAAAACGCTCGAGCCGGGCTTCCACTTCATGGTTCCCTTCATCGACCGAGCCGCCTACCGCCAAGAGATGCGAGAGCAGGCGATCAATGTGCCGGCCCAAATGTGCATCACGCGGGACAACATTCAGGTCGAGGTGGATGGCGTCGTCTATCTGAAAGTCGTGAACGCCTACAAAGCCAGTTACGGCATTGGCGATTACGTGCAGGCGAGCGTCAACCTCGCGCAGACCACGATGCGTTCGGAGATCGGTAAGCTTACCCTCGACGAGACTTTCAGTGAGCGCGACCGCATCAACGAAAACATCGTTCGCGAGATCGACAAAGCCTCAGAGCCGTGGGGCGTAAAGATGATCCGCTACGAGATCATGAACCTCACTCCCTCCCGTCGCGTCATCGACACCATGGAGAAGCAGATGGAGGCGGAGCGGGACAAGCGCGCCGAGATAACTATCTCGACGGGCAACAAAGAGGCCCAAATCCTCCTCTCAGAGGGCCTGAAGCTCGCCGCAATCAATGAGTCCGAAGGCGAGAAGCAACGACGGATCCACGAGGCCACGGGACGCGCGGAAGAAATTCGGATTCTCGCAGAGGCGTCTGCGCAGGGCCAACGACTCGTGGCAGCGGCCATTCAACGTCCTGGCGGCAATGCAGCTGTCAACGCGCAGCTGCTCGAGCAGTTCATCGAAGAGTACGGGCGTGTCTTGGCAAAGGGTGACGTGGCCATCGTCCCCGCCGAGCTCGCACGCGTGAAGGCTGTCTTCGAGGGGCTTGGTGAGGTGAGCACGACCCTGGCGGACAAGAGAGAGGTGCGTTCATGAATGGTCTCGCTGGCTTCGCCTTCACCTTATGGGCGCTCTTTGGGCTCACCCTCGTCGTACAGCTTGCCAAATGTGTCCGTCTCATCCCCAACCGACGGGAAGACGTGGTGGAGCGACTCGGGAAATATTCACGAACCCTGGGCCCTGGGCTTCATGTCTTGCTCCCCTTCATCGACAAGGTTGCGTACACGCGTGACCTGCGTGAGGAGTCCATCGAGGTGCCTCCGCAAGAATGCTTCACTGCAGACAACGTCCGCGTCGAAGTAGATGGGGTCATCTACATCTCGGTCACCGACACCTACAACGCCAGTTACGGGATCACTGATTACCGTTTTGCCGCTTCGACCCTCGCGCAAACGACGACGCGCTCGGTGATCGGCACCCTGGACCTCGACCGCACCTTTGAAGAGCGCGAGGCCATCAACGCACGAGTCGTTCACACCCTCGAGGAGGTGAGCGAGGCGTGGGGGATCAAGGTGCACCGCTATGAAGTGAAGAACATAGTGCCCCCCCCTTCGGTGCGCGACGCGATGGAGCGCCAAATGGCGGCGGAGCGTGATCGGCGGGCGCTGATTTACCGGGCCGAGGGTGAGCGACAAGCCCGCATCAACGCCTCTGAAGGCCGGAAGGCAGAGCTCATCAACTCCTCGGAGGGCGAAAAGCAACGGCGGGTCAACGAGGCCGAAGGCAAAGCTGCGGAGATTTTGGCTTTGGCGCGCGCGACAGCGGAGTCCATTGAGAAGCGAGGATGGGCCCTGGCGCAGCCCGGGGGTAGCGAAGCGGTGCGGCTGCAACTCTCTCAGCGCTACTTGGAGAAGCTTGAGGGCCTGGCGAGGAAGGGTGCCCGGGTGGTGGTGCCCTCTGACCTCGGCCGCATGGAAGAACTCCTCGCGGGGGCGGGCTTGCGTGATCGGGGCCTCGAGGTGCCAGCTGAGGAACGAGCGGCAGCCCAACGTGTGCCGCCGCCGCGGGTGCCGTCTGAGATGAACCGGCTGCTTACCGCGAGCACGGATACGCCCGTGCCCGCGGCCCCGGTGCCGGAATTCAATCGCTTGGGCGCAGAACGAGAGGCTGATTCGTGAGCACCAAGGGACCCAGAGGTCACGGTGCGAGGGACGCCCGCAGGAACTGTCGTGGAGCGAATCGTCTTGCCCAAATAGAGTCGGAATTCTCGTTTTGACGTCGACAAACGACGACAGGTGACGACAGGTGACGACAGGATCTTTCAGGGGAAGACGGTGGCAGGTTGGGCTTCCATAGGACATGGAAGCGACATGCAAGAGAACTCCCTCGCTGCGATCTCTGTGAACTCTCTCCGGGCGCGAGACCGTTTGGCGCGTATTCTCCGAGGAAGCCCGCGTCGCGAGGTGTCGTCCCCCTCTGCGACGGACACCGAGCCGCAACCCCTCCTGCGGCGCTTGGCAGAGCTTACGACGCTGCTTCGAGAAGAGCACCTCGTCACCCTAACGGGCCCAGCGGGGGCCGGCAAGAGCACCCTCGCCCGCGCCTTGCGAGAGGTTGTCCGCGACGAGTTCGAGGCAGGGATTTGCTATGTCGACGTTTCCGGCGTGGGCACGATGAGGGAGTTTCTAGAGCTCGTCGGGCACGCTGTTGAGGCTGGGCCCGTGCCCCCCTCCACCGCCGACGCCATAGTGACACTGGAGACCACCTTCGGGCGCCGGGGCAGGACTCTGCTGCTCATCGATGGCTGTGACGACATCGCGCTCCTTGCCGGAGACTGCTTGGAGCGATGGGTCGGAGGGGCCGACACCCTCACCGTCCTCGTCACCTGCCGGGAACCCTTGGGGGTCTACGGCGAGCGCGAATGCCACCTTGACGCGACCGCACGACCTGACGCAGCACGACGAGGTGCTGCGTAAGTTGGCAGGAGGGGGGCGCTGCGTGGGTCAGCGCGCCTTCTTGCCGCGCGGAGCTTTCAGGGCCTTCAATCGTTTACGCGCTGACGCCACGAGTGCACTCTTCGCGTGCTTCTGCAGTAGCTCCTCATAGAAGACGATGGCCTCCCCTGGGAAACCGAGGGCTTCGAAGCTGAGACCAATCTTGAAGAGGGCTCCATCAGCCTTATTGGCCGATGGTTGCTGCAAAACGCGCTGATACGCGAGCACCGCTTGCCGATAAGCGTCGGTCTGGAGTTTGTTCTCCTCGAGCGTTCCCGCACGGGCGTAATGCGCTTCCCCTTTCCAGAACCACGCATTGTCGATGAGCTCTTTGTCATCGGCGTGTCGCGTTGTGAAAAGGTCAAAAGCGGCGATGGCGCCGTCGTACTTCTGCTCCTCGAAGAGCTTCTTGCCGAGCTCGTAGAGTTCGCCCGCGGCCGCGGGTACTGGCTGACCATCGAGGAGGTCTGCAGGCGGCACCTCGACGCGCGGAGCAGCTTCTGCGGCAGACACACTCACTGGCGGACGCTCGAGGATGTCCTGCACCGACTTCTTCGTCTCCCCGAGCTGGAAGCGCGCTTCCTCGACATCGCCACGCAGTTGCTGCAGCTCGGAGATCACTTTCTCCATCTGCACCCCGACGTCGGCGTCTGCTTGCCGCAGCAACGCGAGCGTGCCCTCGAGTTCGTGTAAACGGGATTCATGCACGCTGAGGCGCACCTTGAGGTCCTCGCGGAGGTCCTGCTCCCGCTTCTGCTGCTCTGCCACCTCGGTCTTGAGGCGGTCGATGTCAGAGCGCATCGCCTCCCCCTCTGCAGCCGTGGTGACACAGCTGCAGAGAGCGAAGGACAGCGTGGCGGCTGCGAAGTGCCGCGTCGCAGAGAGGCCCATCACTTGACGATGAGCTCACTGCGACGGTTGCGAGCCCACGCACCTTCGTCGGAGCCAGAGTCGAGCGGGCGCTCCTCGCCGTAGGAAACCGTCCGCACCCGGGCCTTGGGAACGCCGAGCCGGGAGAGGTAATCTGCGGCTGCGCGAGCCCGACGGTCGCCGAGGTCAAGGTTGTACTGCGTGGTCCCGCGCTCGTCGGCGTGACCCTCGATGGTCAGCGACCACGAGGGGTTCGACTGCATGCAGCGAGCGAAGGTGTCGAGCACCGTGCGCGCGTTGGGGGACAGGTCGTAGACGTTGAAATCGAACTGTACGCGCGCGGCGCGCTCACAGGTTTCTGCGCTGGCAGCACCGTCTTTATCTTCGGTGCACCGTTGGTTCACGCAGGTGAAGCCGCTCTGGCAGTCGCCGTCTTCGACGCAAGCATCAGCGCGCACGGACTGACCCGCGACACATTGGCCTTTCTCGTTGCACGTCTGGCCCGAGCCACATTCATCGTCGACGGTGCAGCCAGAGATGCAGCGCCCGTCGCTGCACTTGTCGCCCGCGGCGCAATCGCCATCGCGACCGCACTCCTGACATTGGCCGAAGACACATACGAAGGCCTTGCCGGTGGGATTATCACCCTTGTCTGCCTTACAGTGGTCGTCGTTCTCACACTTCGGCCAGTTGGGTGCCGGACACCCAACGAGCGAAAAGCCGCTGAAGAGCATGAAACAAAGGGGAAGGACTCGGCCACACCAACTCGCGTTCACAGGAACACTCGCTTCCTCCGC
>JBMTAX010000257.1:0-5259 GCA_049429145.1 Myxococcota bacterium | reverse complement strand
GCGGGCGGCAACGATGCGGGCGGCAACGATGCGGGCGGCAACGATGCGGGCGGCAACGATGCGGGCGGCAGCGATGCAGGCGGCAGCGATGCAGGCGGCAGCGATGCAGGCGGCAGCGACGCAGGCGGCAGCGACGCAGGCAACAGCGACGCCGGCAACAGCGACGCCGGCAACAGCGACGCAGGCGACAGCGACGCAGGCGGCAGCGAGGATGCTGGCGCCGAAAATGACGCGGGCATCGGGGACGAACCGGGCTTACCCTCGGTGGCATTCCTGGAAGGCCCGCCCACGTGGACTTTCACCGCCGGGTCGTGCTCTGGCACCCAAAATCCCCGTCAGGAGCTACGCGTCGGCCTCGTCAATGCCTTGGGGGCACAGACCACCTCGCCCACCGGGATCGCGGTTGCCCTCTATGCGACGGGCCCTGGGACCGTGGAGTTCTATACCTCAATCACCTGCAGCGGCGCGCCCGTTGGCATGATCCAGATTCCACCGAGTACGAGCACACCGGCCGAGGTCGGGCTGTACCTGAAGATCTCTTCCACGGGCACGTACACCGTCGTGGGAAATGCGTCGCCTAGCGAAGCGAACGATGGGTCTCAGACCATCATCGCGAACTGAGGTCCCTGGAGGGGCTCCGATGGGTGGCCGCTCCAGCGCGTGGGCCGACATGGCCGAGTGAGCGTGCATCGACCCGGCGTCTCCCGTCTCGGCAGCCCCTGCTAGGCAGGCAAGACCACCGGGGCGCCCGAGCTGGCGGCGGTGACCCTGGCATGGGCGCGCCCCAGCCCAGCGGGCTCGCCCGCGGCGCGAGAGAGCCCCAAGCTGTCGAGGACACGCACGCTTTGGCGCAATACGCGGAGGAGACTACCTGGAGCGAGATCACGGCGCTCCCACGCGAGCACAAGCTCCTCCCCTGTACATGCGCAGCCGAGCAGGCGCACGCCCCCATGGGAAGAGCGCGCAAAAGCTGACCACTGCACCTCCGCGAGAGGATTACCCGTCGCTGCGCCGGAGACGTGCAAGTGAAAACCAGGGGGCAGCCCCGGGGTCGTCAAGGCAGGCGCCTCTTGGCTCGGGCGGGGCATGGTGTGCAGTGCCCCCTCCCTGACCAGCACAAAGCGGGGCGATGGGGCGGCGCAGGGAAAGCGGACCTCCCACAGGGCACAGCCTTGTCGACTCGCCGCGGCGACCACGGCCGAACTCCCACCCGCGCAGATCCGCAGCCGGGCCGGCACCTCCGCGTCTTCCCCGCCCGCGCTTTCCACGAGGAACCCTCCGGCCCTCTCGAGCCCGCTGACGAGACGTCGACGTTGGAGAGTCGTTACGGCCAGCCACAGCCCCACGGGCGTAAGGAACCCGCCCAGAAAGAACGAGGCGAGGAACGCACAGACGAGGATCTCGAGCCCCATCCTTTCAACGTAGCGGCTGGCGCAGGGACTCGCACGAGTGCCCCGCGTCGAAACACCTCGCCTGCGCAACCCGCATTCAGCCATGTTCGACCGCCGAGGCAGGGCCGGATCAGGCCTGCTTCGAGGGTACCGGCGACGGCTCGTGGACCAGATGGGCCCAGCGCTTGATCTGATCCTCGATGACCCGCGTGAGCTCCGCATCGGCGTGGGTGCGGGCCACGCCGATGGCGCGCCGAATGGCCAGCCCATCGGAGTGGCCGTGGGCGATGAAGGCCGGAGCCGCGAGCCCGAGCAGCGGGGCGGCACCAGCCTCTCGAGCGTCCAGTCGCGTCGCCACCTTTTTGAGGGCACTTTTGGCGACGAGCCCAGCGAGCTTGACGAGGGGCCCGCCGCTGACGAAGGCGCGCTTGATCTCAGCGCCGACGTAGTGCGCCACAGCTTCGCTGGTCTTCAGCAGGACGTTGCCGGTGAATCCATCTGTGACGACGACATCAATGTTGCCATTGAGGATCTGGTTGCCCTCGATGTGACCGAGGACGTTGAGGTCGGTCTGCCGCAACAAGGCGAGCGCGCCGCGGGTGAGATCAGTGCCCTTGCTGTCCTCGGTGCCGTTCGCCATGACACCAAGGTTCGGAGAGGGGTGCTTCACCACGGCCCGCAGGTACGCGTCACCCATCAGGCCAAATTGGAAAAGATGCTCGGGGGCGCACTCGATGTTGGCGCCCGCATCGATGAGCATCGAGAAGCCAGGTCGGGCTGGCGACGGGAAGGCGGTTGCGATCGCGGGGCGTAAAACCCCTTCGATACGGCCGAAGACGAGCAGGCCCACAGCCATCATGGCGCCAGAGTTGCCCGCACTGACGACCGCAGCGGCCTCCCCGCTCTTTACGAGATCGGCGGCGACGCGCATGGAGGAGCCCCGCTTGCGGCGAACCGCCTGCGAAGGTTTCTCGTCCATGGCCACGACCTCAGGCGCGTGGCGGAGGGAGAGCATACCATTGAGCAGATCAGCTCCGCCCTGGACCTCGACCTCCTTGCGCAGCAAGGCTTCGTCGCCAACGAGGATCACAGGGGTGCCGTCGAGGCGGATCGCGGCAAGGGCCCCTTCTACGTTGGGACCCGGACCATGATCGCCTCCCATGGCATCGAGGGCAATGGGAAGACGTGTCTGCACGTTCGCCACCCGGGCGGGGGAGCCCGTGGCTGTCCCCGCCTTCGACCGATCAGGCTTCGACGACCTCGCGGACCTGGCGCCCACGGTAAACGCCGCAGCTTCCGCAAGCGAAGTGCGGTGCCTTGGGCTCACCACAGTGGGTGCAGCGGGTATGTTGCTTCGCGCTGTAGCTCATGTTGGCAGCGCGCTGCATGCGGGAACGGGAGCGCGACTTACGGCCATAAGGGACTGCCATCTCAACCTCTCCTGGAGCGGAAAACAAAAGTGTCGTAGTGGAGCCGAAGGCACTTGTCGACAGGCTTCTTGCGACTTCGGCGGCGCGGCACGGAAAAGGTGCCTTCAGTTCTCGTCGCGCCCCTTGGGAAGTTGGTCTTTGAGGGCCAAGAGCCCTGCCCAGCGTGGGTCTTGCCAGCGCGCTTGTTCACGAGCGAGGGCGCCGTCGGGGTCGAGTGTGCATGGACCGGGCAGCGGCTTCGCCCCCTCGCTCTCGCACTGGGGGTGCATGGGGAGCTCGAGGAACACCTGCTCCCGGATGATCGCTCCCAGGGGGACGCGGCGCCCATCGAAGGGGAAGAGGTCGGCTTCCGCGGGGTCGATGTCATCGGCGCCAAAAGACTCCATCTCCTCGTCGTCTTGCAACTCCTCCGCATTGGGCTCGCCCGCAGCTCCCTCGGCGAGGCGCAGGTCGAAGCCCACCGCAAGGTCGAACCGGACGTCGCGCAGGCAACGTACGCAAGCATGCGCCAAGGCGAAGCGCCCCTCCCCGGTGACTTTCACCGTCGCAGCTTCCCGTTCGAGCAGGACGTCGATGTGGGCGTCGTCTGCCGTGCGCCAGGGCGGGTCAGAGGGATCTGCGAGCAGGTCTTGCAGCCACGCTTGAGGCAGCGTCTCCTGCACGACCAGCTCTTCCTGCAGGTCTTCGACCTTGATGTCGAGGTCCACCACGAAGCCAAAGGGCGCGCGGGCGTCAGGCGTGACGCGACCGCTGGTCCCGTCGAGATGGATGCGTGTACGGGCCTCGGCCTGCGCACGCGCCAACGCCAGAGAAGGAGTCTTGCGGGGAGTCATGTGCAGCCGCCTAGGGGTTTCGGACGAGACAGGCAAGAGCCACCCCCACGGTGTCTTTGGCAGGGAGGTTCACTTGGGGGATGGTGACAGCAGCTGTGCCGCTTCCTGGAGTTCGGCACGGCTGAGGGGCCGCCCCTCGAGCGCGCCGAGAAACCAGACCAGAGATTGCTGAGCCAGCGCCCGACGGAAGTGCGCGTGGTCTGCGGGGGAAGCGGCGGGGTCATCGCGCACTCGACGCAACACCGAGGCGGCCCGCGCCTCGTCAGGCCCTGCTTCGGCCAACGCACGTAGCCACTGCACGACACGTGGTCGGGGCGTCTGCGACGTCGTCTCGCTCATCACCACCCGTACCAACTGCATCCGCAGCCATAGAAGTTGTTCGCGAAGCCATAGTCGAGGGGGTAGTAGCCGCCGTAGAAGCCCCCGTAGCTGTAGGCGCCGTTCCAGGCCGCACCCATGCCATAGCTCAACGTTCCCCCAAGCAGATTATCTGCCAATCCCACCCCGAAGCCCGCGAGGAGGCTGTTGGTCCCAAAGGCGGCGAGCCCTGCGGCCGGGCTCCCCGTGACCGCGTGGGTGAGAAGACCTCGACCGATTTGTCCAAGCAGCCCCATGTCAGCCTCCCTCATCCGGGTTCTGAGTGGGATTTTCGCCTACCTGCCCCGTGGAGTTGTGCGTTTCCCGAGCCGTCGAGGTGCGCAGAAACAGATCATGCAGGAGGCGCGTGGTGACAAGTCCGGCTTTGGGGCCCTGGCGCCGTCCTCCGTCAGCCGGACGAGGCTCTGGGCTGCGGCTGTCACCCAAAAGCCGCGACATGGCGCGCCGCTCCGCGCCATCGAGCACCAGTTCCTCCAGCGCGGCCTGGTCGGCGGTGGCGAAGCTGAAGTCGAAAGGATAGGCAAAGGCGCGCTCGACCTCAGCCAACCAGTCCTCGGGCGGAATTCCGAGCTCTCGGGCGAGGAACATTTGGGTACCGATCCACGCCTGCACGCGGGCCTGCCCATCAGGGGGCAGCGCCACGAAAGCCTTGAGAAAGAGGTTCTCTTCTTCCGGCACGGTGCCTCCAGAGGGGAGAATATTGCCCCCCGCTGCCCCCGACAAGCGACCGATCCCAGCCCCCCGCTCTCCCGGTTGTGGACGTCATTTCTGTGTGTCAGCGATGAAATTGTGATGAAAAAAGTCGATGTCTCCCGAGCCTCAGGACCGCTAGCGGCGCTGCTCGCCCAAGGGCTCTTTGCCTGCCACGCGAGTCCGCCCGGTCTGTCCCTGCACACCGCCCGCCTTCCCCTGGAAGGTCCCTGCCCGACGGCAGAGGGTTCGAGCCCCGAGTGGGATGCTTCCGTGACGCAGCTTCGCGTCGAAGTTCGCACCCCAGAGGACCCGGAGGTACGCACGGCCGAGGGGGCAGTGGGCGCTCTCACCGTCGAGCGCGTGCCCGCAGGCGAAGGTCGCCATGTGACCGTCTTCGGGCTCGGCGACGGTGGCGCGCTTCCCGCCGGCCCCCACGCTCTTGACGCCCGCCGACGGGGCCTCGGTGGGTACCACCACCCCGGCGCTGACCGGCACCGCCGAACAGGTCAAAGGCGCGACGCAGAGCTATCGCGT
>JBMTAX010000256.1:0-5279 GCA_049429145.1 Myxococcota bacterium | reverse complement strand
GCGACGCTCGCAGGCACGCGCAAAGAGCATACGACGCCCCCGCCAGAGTGAGGCAAAATCAACACTCGTCGATGGGCGCACCCGACTCTTTCGTCGGTAGGGGCTGTGGCCAGCGACTCCTCCCATTGAGCAGAACTTGATGGGGTCCCCCACCCACGGAAGACCGCAGGCAGGACAAAATGCCGGTGCAGCTACGTTTCCCCGGAAACGGCGCCGCCTCGGTGTCTGGCGCTTGGGCGACACAGGCGTACCAACGAGCTCACTCGTCGAGGTCGTCCTATGCGGTGTCTAGCCGAGCAAGAGTCGCACCGCGAGGACCGACGCGAAGACCCCTGCGACGTCGGCGGAAAGACCTGCCACGATCGCGTGTCTGAGCCTCGTCACCCCGATGCTGCCGAAATAGACGGCGAGTACATAGAACGTGGTCTCCGTCGAGCCGTTCATGGTGCTCGCCAGGTTGCCGAGATAACTATCTGGCCCGTAGGTCTTCAGGAGGTCCGCCGTGATCCCGAAAGCGCCCGATCCCGAGAGAGGACGCAGCACGGCGAGGGTGAGCACCTCGGCGGGCAATCCCAGGGGTTCGGTCAGGACGGCGAGATAGTCGGTGAGCGTTCGCAAGCCGCCGGAAGCGCGCAGCATACCGACTGCGCTCAAGATCGCCACGAGGTAAGGAATGATCATGGTGGCGAGAGAGAACGCCTCTTTGGCTCCAGCGACGAATGCCTCGTAAACCTTCACCCGGCGCAGGACTCCGACGGTCAACATGAAGAAGATCAGACCCGGAACAATCCATGCGCTGGCGGCCTCGCCGAACTTGTACACGGCCCCGACAAGACAAAGAATCGCACCGACGAAGCCGAGGAGAGGCAAGAGGTCCTTTATCGAGGTGGGCTGATTGGCTGCCGCGACCTCGTCATCCGCGGCCGTTTGCATAGGACTCGCTGCGAATGGCTTCCTGCGAGCGAGGACCTTGGCGACCAAAACACCGACGCAAGTAGAAATCGCCGTCGCAAGCAACGTAGTGGGAAATATCGCTGCGGGCTCGCGAGAGCCCTCAAGAGCCCGAAGTCCGATGACACCGGTTGGCAACAGCGCGAGCCCGCTCGTGTTGATGGCGAGAAATAGAACCATGGCATTCGTAGCGCTCTGTTTCTCCACGCTGAGTGACTGCAGCTCTTTCATCGCCTTGAGACCAAAGGGTGTGGCAGCATTCCCGAGCCCCAGAGCGTTTGCGGCGATATTCATCACCATAGCGCCCATCGCCGGATGGTCGGCGGGGACATCGGGGAACAATCGCACCAGCAATGGCCTGATGAGCCGCCCCATGAATGAGAGGCCGCCGGCTTCCTCGACGATCTTCATGAGCCCGAGGAACAGGGCCATGTAGCCGACGAGTCCCAGGGAGAGCTCTACGGCCGACTTGGCGCTGTCGAGGGCGGCCTTCCCGACGTCCGCCGGAGTTCCCGCGAGAACGGCAAACACGACGGACAATGCAACGAGAGAGAAGAAGACGATGTTCACTGCAGAGACGGTACCGCTGCCTCGCCCCCCCTGCAAAGCACCGTGAGTCCCTGCGGGCGCTACAGCGAAGGCGTGACGCTGAGGCCCCCCAAAAGATGAAGAAGCACCGCCTTCTGGGCATGAAGACGGTTCTCTGCTTGGTCGTACACCACAGAGCGTGGATGGTCCACGACCTCGCTGGTGACTTCCTCGCCCCGATGGGCGGGCAGACAATGCAGAAAGAGAGCGTCGGGCTTGGCGCGCTCGAAGAGGTCCAGGTTCACCTGGTATGGCGCGAAGATGAGCTGGCGCGCTCGTGCCTCGTCCTCCTGGCCCATCGAAGCCCAGACATCGGTATACACGGCGTCTGCACCGCTCACCGCCTCGATGGGGTCGTTCGTAAGCGTCACCTGTGCGCCGAGGTCACGCGCGCGCTGTAGCACGCCGCGATCGGGCTCGTATCCTGGCGGGGTCGCGACGCGTACAATAAGGCCGACGTGGGCTGCGACGTGCAACAGCGAGTGAAGGACATTGTTCCCGTCGCCTACGTAAGCCAACTCGAGGCCGGTCGCGGTTCCCCTGCGCTCGATCAGCAGCAGCATGTCTGCCAGCGCCTGGCAGGGATGGAGTAAGTCAGAGAGGCCGTTGATGACCGGGATCCCGCCGGCGGTCATCTCCTCGAGGTCTTGGTGGGCGAAGACCCGGGCCATGATTCCATCCACGAAGCGGGCGAGCACTCTGGCCATGTCAGCGACCGTCTCGCCACGGCCCAACTGCAACTCACGGCTAGAGAGAACGACGGGGTGTCCCCCAAGCTCTACCATGCCCACCTCGAAGGACACACGCGTCCTCGTGGAGGGCTTCATGAAAATCATGGCCAACTTCTTCCCCGTGAGCGCCGTTCGATAACGCTGCGGGTCTTGCTTGACCTGGGCCGCCAGGGAGAGGAGGCCGCGCACCTCGTCGGTGGAGCAATCTGCGAGGGAAAGTAGGTGTTGCACAGGAGTCCTCGTGGCAGGTGATTGGCTGTATATCGTGCTCGAGGATCAGCGTCGATCGGCTCCTGAAGTAGCAAGGCACAAGGGGAACGGGTTACCAATGACTGGCGGTTCGCTCCTTGCAAAGGGCTCTCGCAGGCCCACGGAGCAGGAGCGCACCATATGCCACACAACCACCTCATTCTCGTCGCTGATGCGGCCTCCGCCCGCATCTTCGAGCTATCCCCACTCGCGGATGGGCTGAGGCTCGTGCACAGCTGGTCAAATGGCGACGGTCGTCGGAGAACACGCGAGCTCGTTGCGGACCGGATGGGATACAAGGCACGGCTTGCCACTGGGTGGCTGCAGTCTGTCACCCAGCCCACCGATCCTGCTCGACGCGAGGAGCAGCGTTTTGCGAAGGCCCTTTCATGTCACTTGGATCGACTTTTGGGTGACCGCCCAAATGTTCACCTCACTCTACTCTGTTCGCCCCGCTTCTTGGGAGAGCTTCGCCGGCAACTTTCCGTACGAGTTCGTCGCTGTGTCGACGCCGCGGAAGCAGTGGAGCTCAGTGGTTTCAACCCTGTGGCGCTCGAGCAGTGGCTTCGGCGAAGACGACAAAGGGGCGCAGCGGTGAAGGCCTGGGGGCCGCGTACAGCCACTGTGCCCCCAGGTTCGCGTAGCATCATCCCTCCGCCCCTGCCCTAGCGCTCAAGCAGGCGTGGTGGCTGCGGGCTCCGAAAGCCCGGGCGAGGGCGATTGTAGGGCCAGCCACCGCAAGAGGCCTGCACGCTGCACGAACCCCAACAGTGCCCCGTCATGCACGACGGGTAGCTGTCCATAGCCATTCTGGCCAAGCAACCGGAAGGCATGTTCCGCAGGTTCGCTCGGTCCCACGGAGATGAGTCTTCTCCGCGGCGTCATGGCCTCTGCCGCAGTGGTAGTAGCCCATGCGGGCCTTGGAACCGCTCGGACGTCCTCCAGGCAAATCAGTCCCAGCAGCTGGTTGTTCTCGACAATGGCAAACGCTCGCTGGTCAGAGGTCATAATGACCTCCTGCACGAGTTCTGTGAGCATCATTGACGGCGGTATCCGACGACCGGGTGGGGTCATCACCTGCTCGATGCGAACCCCCGCTAGTTGCTGGCGCGCCATAATCATTTCGTAGCTGCTCACCGCTGCGTGATTCAAAAACCAGCCAATCAAAAGCAACCAGAGACCTTGCCCGATCCCGCCTTGGAAAAGACTGATGGTGCCGAGACCCATGAGGCCCCATGCAAAGCCTCGACCGGCATTGGTGGCCCAGCGCGTCGCGCGGGCGAGGTCATTGGTCACGCTCCAAAGGACTGCACGGAGCAATCGCCCGCCGTCCAGAGGAAACCCAGGTGTGAGATTAAAGAGCCCGAGCAGCACATTCACTTGGCCGAGCCACACCAGGATCGTCGTCAAAGGCCCCATGTCGTGCAGCAACCGCCTAAGGTCGAGGGATGGCGGGCCGTAGGCAGACCATCTCTCCTGCAACAGGACCGCGCCGAGCAGCAAAGAAGCTACCCCGAGGATCAGGCTGCACAGAGGCCCCACGACAGCAATGAGAAACTCAGCCCTGGGCTGACTTGGCTCCTCCTCCATCTGCGCGACGCCGCCGAAAAGAAACAAGGTGATTCGTGAAACAGTAACCCCCTGCCGGCGAGCCATCCACGCGTGGGCCAACTCATGCAGGAGTATCGAGGTGAAAAATGCCAATGCCGCAACCACGGCGGTCCCAAAGGCGAGCCACGGCCCCCACTCAGGATGCCACGCAGGGAAGACAATGAAACTAAGCTGCACCACCACAAGACCAAAGATGAGCAGTAGGCTGCCGTCAGCAACGATCTCCACCCCGAGTAGACGACCCAAGCGGACTCCCATCCCGGTCATGGCGCTCCCTCCTGCTGCGCAAAAAGCGCGACAAGGAAGGAGTGGCGAAATTCATGCCGGGGGTGTGGGTGAGGATTTGGCGGTGCAGCGCCCCCCGCGGTGATGCGATTCGGATCTCGCTGGGACCTCACAGGGAGAAGTCCATGAGCCAGCATGCGCGAGTTGGGTGGCCTCGTCGAAGTTCGCCTCGGTGGCGTCTCTTTTGGCAAACCGTCGCTGTAGGCCTAGCGCTCGCAGGGGGCGTGGGTCAGTCGATGTGGCCACACTCCCGCGACCGGCAGAAGGACAACGTCGACGGCACCGGAGAGGGGGACCCTATTCCTGACAGCGGACCCTCTGAGCCTGCGCCCATCCCGCTGCCAGAAGAAGGACCGAGTCCCATCCCGTTATCCGACGACGAGGCAAGCTCCACCGCGCGTACGGCAGAGCACGGGCCCACTCTTTGAGGGGATTGATGCGGCAGAGGAGTTCAGGCGGACTGCAGAGACGGCACTTGCCTTGCTCTTTTGGCACTCGTGAGCCTGGATACTTCTCGCGAGAAGACGTATTTGTCACGCGTACTGAATGGTATTGCCGACTGTCTTGAGTTGGAGAACGCCAACCCGTTTCGAATACGTGCGTTTCAGCAGGCGGCGCAATGCGCGGCGATTGGCATTCCTCCACCGCCTGGACCTTTTCGACTCGAGATTGTCGAGGTAATTCACGACCACAGAGCGTCTGGTTCTTCTTCACTGTACAGAAGCGTACTCGCTCGACAGCCATACCTGGTGAGGTCACTCGGCTCTTTGCCCTCACTCACGCCCAAGCGAGCCATGGCGCTCGCGATGAAGTTCGGCTGTGAATCGCCACTAGAGCTGGAAGACGCTCTCTCAAGGACCCGCG
>JBMTAX010000255.1:0-5287 GCA_049429145.1 Myxococcota bacterium | reverse complement strand
TGCGCGGCCGAGTCCTCGCGAGCAGCATGTCGAGACCGGCGGCCTCGCTCACGCAGCCCTCCCGCGGCGGTGGCGATCGAAGCGCACCCCGGCCGGGGCGTCAAGGCGAGACCCCGAGCGGCTTTCCGCAGTCATCGGGGTCGTGGGAGCCCCACGCGACGTGGTCTTGAACCACCGACGTTCGAAGCATAGGACTTCTCGCTCCTGCACCCCGCCGAAGCCGAAGCCGCCTCGCCCTGACCGTGGGCGCTCTACGGGACAGGCACGCCAGTCTACCTCTACGGCGACATCCGCCGGACCTTCGTGCGCAAGCGCGGCGGCGACGACCGTGCGCAACCCCACGAGCTCAAGCGGCTCTTGCGCGACGCCTCCGAGGACCGGTGGGACAACCAGCCGTTCACGCGCGTCGACCTCGACGACGGCGTGTTCCACCCGGCGAGCCTCATCCTTCGAAATCTGTCTCTGCCTCTGTGTGAAGCAGCGTTTCCATCGCTTCACCAACCCCTTGTGAGCACAGCGATGGCGCGCCGAGACAGAGCGTCCCCTCGAGGACGGCTTGGCAGGCTGCCGTACAAACGCGTGCAGCTGAAAAGCTCGCGTGGCGAAACGGGGCGGCGGTATCGTGATGAACCCCCAGGAGACTTCATGCTTACCCTCACCCTGTTGCTCGCGTTGCAGACCCCTCCCGCCGACCCCGCCGCTACTCCTCCAGCAGCCGCCGAAACGGCCTCGTCTGAAGAGGCGCCGATGCCCTCCGTGCCGGCGGCTGATCCCGCGGTGGAGCCCGAGGGATGGAGCCCGCTGGCGGTGGGCGGAGTGCAGCTCGCGTCGGGCGCCGGGGCGTGCTGCGTGGGTGCCTGCCTCACCCTCCCGCTCTCGATCGGCTTCGCATTCGTGCCCGTGGTCGGGCCATTTCTCGCGACAGCGGCGGGCGCCGTGATTGAGGGAGCCCTGATCGGTGGCGTCGATACCTGGGTGGGCGACCGCTTCGGGCGGCAACGCGCGGCGATGATCTGGCCGATGCTGGCGGCGAGCGGTTCGTTGCTGGTGGGTGGCTTGGCCGCGAACTTCTTTGCGCTCGCCACCACGGGAAGCGCGGGTTCGCAGTTCACGCTCACCAACACCAACGGACTCAGCGTCAATCTAAACAATCTAAACGACGCGGATCCTGTCGTAACGACGGCCATCAGTTACGCGGGCTTGGCCGCTGCCCTGGTGTTGCCCGTCGTGGTGTATGCCCTTACTGCCACAGACAAGGGTCCCGGCGACGAAGGCCAGGGTCTCCCTGGCATCCTGAGCCCCGCGGAACCCATGCCTGAGGCCTCGCCCTCGGTCGCGCTGCAAACCCACGTGGCGATGCACTACTGAGTGATGCACTCCTGAGCACGGCTGCGCGGCATGCCCGGGCGACGCGTCTGCGGGGTCTGGGCTACGACGGCGTGTCTGCGGGGCAGGGGGAACGCCCCGCCGCGGCGCGGGCGCGCACCACGGCGTCACACAGCTCTTGGTGCAGGTGACCGTTGCTCGCGACGACGTCAGGGACGTCGAGCGCTGCAGGGCGACCGTCGTAGCGTGAGAGCTTGCCGCCGGCCTCTTCGATGAGCACCACCCCAGGCGCCAGATCCCAGGGGCGCAGACCCCGCTCCCAGAACCCGTCGAGGCGCCCCGCGGCGACCCACGCGAGATCGAGGGTGGCGGCGCCGAAGCGACGTACGCCGCGACAGCTAAGGTTCACCGCGGCGAACTCGGCGTGGTTGTCGTCGGGATTCGTGTACCGGTCGTAGGCAAAACCCGTGGCGAGCACCGAATCGCGCAACCGATCGGTGGCGCTCACGTGGAGGCGTCGGTCGTTCAGCCACGCTCCATGGCCTCGCTCCGCGACGAACATCTCGTCGCGAAAGGGGTCGTAGACACATCCGGCCACCAGGCCTCGCCCCTCTTCTTCGACGCCGATGGCCACGGCGAAGTGCGGCAGGGTGGCGGCGAAATTGGTGGTGCCGTCGAGGGGATCGATGATGAAACAGAGGCGTTCATGGCCGGTGCCCGGTGCCCGGGTTGTGCCGCCCTCCTCGAGAATGAGACGCGCGCCCGGCCAGCGCTCCTCGAGCCGCGCACGCACCAGGCTCTCGGCGGCTCGATCTGCGTCGGTGACGAGGTCGCTGCGGCCCTTCTCGTCGACCTGCAGGGGGCCGCGCTGCATCTCTCTGAGCAGCTCCCCGGCTCTGCGCGTTGTCTGCGTCAGGCTCTCGGTGAGGGCGGTGTTCACGGTCATCGGTACTCCACGACGATGTGACCTACCGCGGTGCCACCTCGTTGGTCGCGGGCGATGGCCACGAGGGTGTCGCGTTCACCGGGGAGTACACCGTCGAAGGGCAACTGCCAGGTGAGCCCTAGGCGGCCAAAAAACTGCACATCGCTGACGTCGCGCGATACGTCGCCGCGGGTCGAGTACCAGCTGACGACGTAGTCTTCCCAGCGGTTCTCGAGGAAGAGTTCCTGCGTCTCCACGCCGAACTTCAGCACCTGGTAATGCTCGCGGTCGCCCACGGCGAACACGGGGGTGAGGTGCACCTCGCCCCCACGCGGAACCCGCAAGAGGCTGCGGGGCCCGAGATCGCTCACGTCGGCGAAGCGAACGCCTTCGTTGTCGATAAGCGGGAGCTCGTCATCGCGGTCGAGGTCAAAGCCTACGAGGGTAGGGTTTTGGTTCGGGCCGCGGGGCTCGACGCAGTCGGTGGGGCCCTCGCTGAAGAGCTCGTCGGGAATGACAGCGTCGCAGAAGCGAATCCCAAGGGCCTGGCCGAAAGTGTCGAGGAACCCGTCGGGCAAGTCTGGGTGCGCCACGTCAAAGCCCACGGGGATGCGCTTGTAGCCGGTCTCGCGCGTAACATCGGCGGCCCCCGGATTCTGCACGTCGATGACGACGCGGGGCAGCTCGGGGAAGAAGCTCGGAATGGGCGCGCCGCTCTCGGTCTTCGGGATGAAGCTGTCGATGACCGCGGGGGTGAAGCGATAGCTCTGGCGCAGCGAGATGCGCCCCGCGGGGTCTCCGCTGTCGTCGAGGCTCGCGATGGGAAGCGCAGCCGCCCGTGGCTCGTACACCGCCCGCAGCTCTTCGCGCAGCGACTCGGGGGCCGCGGCGAGGGCTGCGTCAGGGTCAAAGCCGATACACACACCCTGCTCCTCCGGGCACAGTTGCGTCATCGTCTCGACTTCTCCGCCGCGTGGGTCGTAGGCGAACACTTCCACGTCGACGTCATAGGAGGGCAAGGTGAGGAAGGGAGGGCGCTGCTCGGGGGCCACGAGGGCGTGGAAGGGGTGAAAGAGGATCTCTGCCGGCTCGGTGCGCACCGCGAGGATACGCAGGTCCTCGAGCCGATCTTCGCGGTCGAGATCGCTGCACCCGAGAAAGGCAAGGGGTACCAACCAGGAATAGCGGGACAGGCGCATCAGAACTCTCCGCTCGCCCCAATGACGGGGAGGATAGGCAGGCTCGGGATGGGCTGCCGCTCGCGGAAGCGGTAGTCGTTTTGGAACCCCTCTGCGTTCTGCTGGTTATAGACGTTCAGAAGGTCGAGGTACGTCGTCATGGAGAAGGCGTTCCACACCCACTTTTTGTCGACGCGCACGTCGAGCTGGTGGAAGGCAGGCAATCGGCTCGTGCCAAAGCGCGTCGAGTACTGCTGGTAGTTGCTCGTGTCGAGGTCATGCACCGACCCGATGGGGCGTGACGAAGGGTTGCCAGAGACGAGGCGGAAGCGTCCGCCGAGGCTGATGGCGAAGGGCAGGTTCACCTGGCCCACCACCGTCAAGATGTGCGTCTGGTCGAAGCTCGTCAGCACGAGGGACTCCCGGCGCTCACTCACGTCGATCTCGCTGCGCGAGAGCGTGTAAGCGATCCAACCGAAGAAGTACTTCGAGAGCTCGTGACGCAGCAAAAGCTCGAGACCAAAGGTGCGGCCCACGCCTTCGTTCGTGAAGAAGAGGGGGTCGGCGCTGCCATCGCCTCGCAACACCACCTCGTCGCTGTCCTGCCACAGCAGATCGCGGTCGTAGTAGTAGAGCTGCAGGTCGAGGTTCAGCACATCGGTGAGGTTCTGCTCGACGCCAGCGATGTACTGCAGGCTTCGCTCGGGCAGCAGGTAGGGGTTGCCTGCTTCGGGAGAGAGCTGCTGCGTCGGCGCTTGGCGATAGACGCCGAAGGCACCCTTCAGCGCCGTGCCGCGCAGCACTTGCCAGCGCGCGGTGATACGCGGGTCGACGTTCCACAGCTGTACGGTGCGCGCGTCGGTGAGCTCGCCATCGGGCAACTCCTCGGCGGGGAAATGCACGAGGGTGAGCTCGGCGCGCACACCGGGGATGATGCGCACGCCAGGGAGCGCTTCTACCTGCGCCTCGGCGTAGACGGCCATGGCGTTGAAGAGGCCGGTGGACTCGATGACCTGGTTCTCGTCTTCCTTTGGCACCCGAGGTTGCACGCGGGGGAAGCTGCCGATCTCGAGCGGCAGGGGGATGCTGAAGGAGCCGCCGAAGGTGTCGCCTTGGTAGTCAGCGCCGATGGCGACGTCGAAGAGGTCAGAGGGCGAAAAGCGAAGCTCATCTCGCACGCCCCAGGAGACGAGGCCCGCCTCGATGGTGGCGCCGAGACCAATGTCGCTGCCGAGCTCGATGTTGTTCAAGTTGAGGCCGACGAAGGGCTGGGTGAAATGCACGAGGTTGCCAGGCAGCCTCGACTCCCAGCGGCCGACGAGTCGGTGCCAGGTGCTTTTCACCCCGAGATCCACGTCGTTGCCGACGCCCGTACCTCGGGAGATGACGCGGAGGTCATCGTCGGAGCCAAAGGCAAAGAGAGAGAAACGTTGCCCAGGCAGCGGCGAAGTCTCGATCTTCACTTGGTAGTCCCAGTAGACCGGGCTCGCGACCACAGACTGCCCTTCTGGCCCGACGATGACGTCGAGGGCGAGCGGGATGAGCGCATCGATGTAGCTGCGCCGTGCCGCGGCCGCGAAGGTAAATGTCGGCAGCTGACCCACCTTGACCGGCCCGCCAAAGAAGAAGCCGGAGTCGATAAGGTCGACCTCGGCGTAGCCGCGGTAGGTGCGCAGGTTCATGTCGCGGCTTTTGACGTCGACGATGCCGGCAGTGGCACGCCCGTAATAGGGCCCGAAGCCACCAGGGAAGAAGCTGATGTCCTCGAGGAACTCGGGGTTCACCACCGAGGTGAGGCCGCCGAAGTGATACAGCAAGGGCACCTCGACGCCGTCTAAGTAGACGCCCGTGTTCTGTG
>JBMTAX010000254.1:0-5289 GCA_049429145.1 Myxococcota bacterium | reverse complement strand
GAATCGCCTCCCGCAGGGACTGTAGCGGCCTTTCTTCTGCGTCAACACCCCATAATGACGCGGACAAGGAACCGCATACGACAGACAAGCAGACACAGGCTTACGGAACCTGTGATGGTGGCTCACGCCTGGGTGGGACGGCGCTCTTCCTGAACAGGCCCATCGCCCCCCTCAGGTGGTCCGTTCCGCAAGAGCGTGAGTCCCGCGAAGATGGCCTCCCTCGAACCCGCCAGGAACAGGATATCCCCCGGCTCAAACAGGAGGTCGGCCGGCACAGCGTCCATAAGCTCTGCGCCGCGCTGCAAAGCGACCACTGTCGCCTTTGAGCGAGCGCGCAACCTCATCATCGCCAGAGAACGTCCGATGGCTGCCATCTCGGGGCCAAGCTCCACAGGCTCGATCTTCATCTCATCGAGCGCACGAAGTTCCCCAAGCCGCCGACGTGGAAGCGTGGTCTTCCTTACCGTGCTCCCGCTCTCTGCGCGGGCCTGTGCCACCAGCGGGCCAATGACGTTGAGGGGAGTCCCCCGCTCACGCAATACGCGCGCAAGCATCTCGATGCCACCTTCAACTTCCTCGGTCACCACCTCGATGGCCCCCATCACTCGCAGGCGATCCTCTTCTTCCTTGCGACGACAACGCGCCAGAATCGGGAGCCGCGGGGCAAGGCTGCGTGCCAGTGCGATAACACGTCGGGTCGCAGCAACGTCATCGATGACCACCACAAGCGCCGCGGCCTCCGTGATGTGCGCATGGCGCAACGCTTCTTCGTGTGTGGCATCCGCGTAATAGACGGGTTCTTTCCGTCCCTGCGCCGCGCGCACTTCCTCGTAATCGAGATCCAGCACCAGATAGGGCGCACCAACGGATCGCAGTGCAATGGCGACACCTCGACCCGCGAGACCATACCCGGCAATGATGACGTGCCCGTGTATGCGGGCATCTTCCCGCCGCGGTTCATCAATACCACGAGCTCCAAGAAGTCGCTCGAGAGGTCGTAGCATCGTCGCCCCAGCCGTCACATGTGGCGCAAGGCGTATCGAAAGCGGGGTAACGAACATTGTCAGCAACCCGGCCGTCAATAGCAGGCTGGATTCAGTGTCTTCCAGGAGCCCATAGGTCATCCCCTCCTTGGCGAGCACAAAGCCAAACTCCCCAAACTGCGCCAGACCGACCCCCGAGAGCCACGCGACACGAGCAGGAAACCGCATCGCCAGGCTGGCCAGCGTCGCGATGAGTCCTTTGCCGAGAAAAAGCCCCATGAATAAGACCATCGTCGCCACCGGCTCATCTCGAAGAAGAGTCACGTCGAAGAGCATGCCGAGGGACATAAAGAAGAGGCTCGTCAGGAGGTCGCGCAAGGGCAATACATTCGCCATGGCGCGCTCTCCGAATGCAGACTGGGAGAGCAGCATCCCAGCCAAAAATGCCCCAAGCGCGAGGGACAATCCAAAAAATGCCGTTGCGAGAGCGATACCGGTACACACGACCAATACTGCCAGCAAGAACACCTCACGACTGTTGGCAGCGTCGACCTGCGCCAAGAGCGGCGGAATCAGGAAGCGTCCTACCGCCAATGTCGCTAGAACCACCGCTGCTGCTTTGAGCAACGCGAGAGCAACATCCGCCGCAGGTGTGCCGCTGCCCTGACCGGCCAAAATGGGAACGAGAAGCACCATCGGCACGATGCATAGATCTTGGAAGATCAGGGCACCGAGGGTGAATCGGCCATGTGGCGCCTCTAGTTCGTCACGCTCTGACAAGCCACGCAACACAATCGCTGTACTCGAAAGCGCAACGAGAAAGCCGAAGAACACCCCTTTGGCAACGTCATAACCGAGCCCCAGCGCGACCCATGTCGTGATGGCGGTGGTGAGTCCCACCTGCAGCGCACCGCCGACGGCAACCAGTCTCCAGATGCGCCGCAGTCCGTCGACACTCAGCTCGAGGCCGATGGTAAAGAGCAGCAGCACGACCCCAATCTCTGCGAGCACATCGACGACATTGCTGGCGCGTACCAAGCCAAAGCCAGACGGGCCGACGACGGCTCCGGCGAGCATGAAGCCCGCCACAGCCGGCAAACGGAGGAACGCCACCGCCAACGCTGCGACGACGCCGGCCCCTAAAATCAAGACGAGATCTGGCAGAAAAGGAATATGACCCACGAACAGGACCATCCCAGCCCTTCCGCCCCACCGCAAGACGAAGTCGACGAACACCTACGGACACGACGGGCTTTGTTTCCCCTCAGCGTCATCCGACAAAAGAGCATTGCAGGAGTTGCTCAACCACCAAGGGAAATACCCCAACGGAGCTGACCCTGGCAGCAGGCTAAGGCGACGAGCCGCCTCAGCGAGGCTGTGCCCGGCCTGCGTTTTTGAGTACACCGCCCCGGACGAGCATTGCGCAACGGGGGCAGGGTCTGGCAACAGAACTGCCAACGCAACGAGCCGGGTGAGGCAACATCAACGAATGTTGGGTTCGCCTCACCCAGGTAGCGCGCAGGCGAGTAGAGGCCGAATACGCCTCATCTTGAAAAAGTTAGGCAGGGCAACTTGCTCCCGAGCTACCCTCTGTCACGCAGCGCGGAGGACGCATGGCGACGCGTCAGGAGTCGTAGCTGCTGCGCACACCCTCGCTACCCCGCCCAAGCCGCAGGCACACACAGAGAGGAGCACCGCGTGGAAGCCGATACCGCCCTTCGATGGGGCCATCGCCTCCTAAATGCGACCTTGTTTCGACTACACGGCATCGACGTCACGATTCTCTCCGTCATGACCGCGCTCGTCATCACTTTGCTGACGCTGCGCTTCGGTCGGCTTGCGGAGATCGCTGTTCGACGAGCATTAAATGCTCGCGGGGTGCGCAGCGAAGCCACCCTGGTGCCTGCAGCGAAGTTTGCACGGTACTTGGTGCTGTTCACGGGATTCGCCATCGCGATAAACACCGTGGGAATCGACCTCGGGGCACTCTTCGCCGCGGGGGCGGTATTTGCGGTGGGCCTTGGCTTTGCCATGCAGTCGATCGCACAGAACTTTGTCTCGGGCGTCATTTTGCTGGTTGAGCGAGCGGTTAAGCCGGGAGATGTCGTAGAGGTCAATGAATCGTTTGTTCGCATCGTGGAAGTGGGAATCCGCTCGACCATCGCTCGTACCCTCGACGATGAAGAACTCATAGTCCCAAATCATATGCTGGCTCAATCGGCTGTTCGAAACTACACGTATCAATCCTCCATCTGTCGCCTGAGGGCCTCGGTGGGGGTCTCCTATCAGTCAGACCTCCATCTCGTGCGACAAACGCTACAACGGGTGGGAGAAGGAATGAGCTGGAGGGCTCCCGAAAAGCCCCCCGTCGTACTCCTCCTCGGCTTTGGCGATTCTGCAGTGAACTTCGAGCTGTCGGTGTGGACCAAAAACCCATGGGAACGCCAACAATGTCTGGATGAAATGCACGAAGCGATTTGGTGGTCATTCCAGGCACAGAACGTCGTCATTGCCTTTCCCCAACTCGACCTGCATGTCATCGGGGAGAAATCTGCGACGAGGTCCTAAAAAGCTTTGCGCTGTCCTGGCCACCCCATGGCGGGAACGCTCGTATCTCAGGGGAAGGGTTGCCTTTTCATGCGGGGCATATCGTGACCCGTACGTGGCACGCATAGGAAATGCCGGCGGCATGGGCGCTACTGGGGCTCGGCCTCGAAGATGTCCCGCAAAGCGCGAAACAGGTTCCGACCCGCTCCTCGTGGTTTTCCTGTGGCCCGCTCTCGACGTGCCTCATTGACCAAGGCCGAGATCCCCCCGCGTGCAGTGGGTGACGCCGACGACAAAACCTCCCAAAGCTCTTCGAGAGCCTCGTCGCGCTCCAACAGCCGCGCCCGCCATTGCTCCACGCGTTGAAAGTGCCTTGCCTCGTAGGCGCGGGCCTCGTCCAGTCGGGACAACGCCGCGGTTACCTCTTCTACATCCACGTCGCGCAAGACTTGGGCAAGGCGTCTCTCGTGTCGGCGACGTGCAGCCGCCGAGGTGATGCGCCTCGCCTCCTCGAGCTCGTCGAGCACTGCTGCCGGGAACTCCGCGAGCGGAAGATCCGCTTCGGCCAATGCGAGCAACCGCCGCGCGAGCGCGCCCGACTCTTCGCCGCGCCGTCGTCTCTCTGCCCGACTCTCCCGAGGAGGTTCCTCCCCTTCTGGGATCTCGGTCTGCCATCGCGCACGCGCCATCACCCTACTCCTCGTCTTACACTCGCTACGGTGCGAGGACTCCGCCGCAAGACATGCGAGAGTCCACCTCGAACTTTCCTCAACCAATCCCACCGACGCTCGGTCCCACCGAAGCGCCTGATCACATCCCCAGGGCCATGGCTCCCATTCCTACGAGTGAAAGGCCTCCATCACAAACGAATACGGCCCCCGTAACGTAGCTACTCGAGTCACACGCCAGAAAGAGGGCCATCTCGGCGATGTCTTCGATGGAAGCGAGACGCCCCAGAGGGATCCCGCGCTCGAGGCGTACCCGTGCCTCCTCGGTAGCCGCGAGCCTAGCCATCCCCTCGGTACCGTCCACCGCGCCGGGCCAAATGGAATTCACCCGCACCCCCGCGCCCCCCCACTCGAATGCGAGGACCCGCGTCAGCTGGTCGACCCCGGCCTTGGCGGCGCACACATGGGCCTGCATCGGCGTCGCCTGCCCGGCTTGAGGCGCGGATATCGCAATGATAGAGGCCCCGGGCTTACGCAGGTATTCAAACCCGAAACGACACGCATGAAAGGTGCCGACAAGGTCGATATCTACCACAGCTTTGAACCCATTCGATGACAGCCCTAGGGCTGGAGCGGGAAAGTTCCCTGCTGCACCGGCAACGAGAACGTCGATCTCTCCGTACACCTCGACGGACCTCGAAAATGCGGCCTCCATCGCAGCCGCGTCGCGCACATCAGCGGTCACGGCCAAGGCGCAATCAGAGCCACCGATTTCTTGCAGCTGCCGGGCTGCTTCGTCCGCTTTCGCTTCATTTCTTCCCAGAATCGTCACGCGGGCCCCAGCTTGCACCAATCGCCGTGCGATGCCCCAATTGATGCCGCTGGTCCCCCCGGTAACGAAGGCCACCTTGCCTCGCAAGATCTCAGGCGAGAATGCGCTCATCATCGTCAGCTCCTCCCTATGCAGGAGCCAGCCTGCCAGACACAGGAACCGACGTCGAGAGCAGCGAGCGAGGCACGGAACTGCTACGGCACAGCAGGGTGAGGCAAAATCGACATTCGTCGATTTGCGCACCCGGCTCGTTCTGCCG
>JBMTAX010000253.1:0-5311 GCA_049429145.1 Myxococcota bacterium | reverse complement strand
CAACACCGATCGAGAGGGCCGCAAGGCGCCGAAAGACGTCGTTCGCCCCGACACCGATGAAGTTCGGCCCCCGGAAGACAACCCCTACGCGGGGCCTCGTCCGAACGGCCCGGGGGAACCGGGGCGGAGGACAGCGCGGGGAAATCCCGGGCGAGCGGAAGCTAGCCAAGTCCCTCCGACGGCTCGGCGGAGCGGCCCTGCGGTGACCAGCCGGCAGTCGTCCACGGAAGGCGCCCCCGGCCGACCTCCCTCGTCGACGAGTGGGGGCTCACCGACCGCCAGCCGAAGGAAAGCGAATGATTCGAAGACGCCAGCAAAGCAGGGCTCACGGGCAGGGCGAGAGGCATCGCCACGCGGACGGTCGCAGAGGTCCCGCTAGCGGGGATGCGGCCCCTGGCTGCCGTCCGCTCGGGCCATGAGAACAGGAAGTGTGCACGAAGAGCCAGCGTGGCACCGAAGAGGTGCCGCCGCTGGCTCTAGTGCGTGGCGGGGCCTGCGCCCGGCCGCCTTGCGGGTGGATGCGCCGAGGGGCCTGCAAGAGGCCCCTCTAGGAACGCTGTTCGACAGAGAAATCGACGTTTTCGTAGCCCAGTTAGCGCACGAGCCGCAGCTGCGATGCGGCCCGCTCGGCCTCAGTGCGCAGCCGCTGAAAGCTCTCGTCTTCGGTGGAGGCGGCGCCAAGCTCGGACAGCTTCTTCTCCACGGCCTGCAGGCCACTCTGGACCGCGTCGACCTGGACCTCCTCGGGGAGAGCGGCGGTCTCGCACATCACCGTGACGCGCTCGCGGTCGACCTCACAGAAGCCGCCCGAGACCATCAACTTCACGGTGCGGCCGCCCGTCTCGAGCGTCAACAGCCCAGTGCCGAGCAGGGTGAGGAACGGGGCGTGGCCGGGGCCGACCTCGAACTCGCCTTCCCGCCCGGGGACGATGATGTGGGAACAATCCGCGGGGAGGCGGACGTCCTCGTTCTGGACGGACCGGAGACGCCGGCTCGGTGTGACGATGTCGACGATCACGCCATCTCCTTCGCGCGCTGACGCACGTCCTCGATGGTGCCTTGCATGTAAAAGGCCTGCTCGGGCAGGTCGTCACACTTGCCGTCGACGATCTCTTTGAAGGAGCGCACGGTGTCGGCCACCTTGACGTACTTGCCGGGGGTGCCGGTGAACTGCTCAGCGACGTGGAATGGCTGGCTGAGGAAGCGCTGGATCTTTCGCGCACGAGCCACGGTGAGCTTGTCGTCCGGGGAGAGCTCGTCCATGCCGAGAATCGCGATAATGTCCTGTAGATCCTTGTAGCGCTGCAGCACCGTCTGCACTCGTCGTGCGACGCTGTAGTGCTCGTCGCCGACCACCTCGGGGGTGAGAATGCGGCTGGTGGAGTCGAGCGGGTCGACCGCAGGGTAGATACCGAGGTCGGAGATCGCGCGAGAGAGCACCGTGGTCGCGTCGAGGTGGGCGAAGGTGGTGGCAGGCGCGGGATCGGTGAGATCGTCGGCGGGGACGTAGATGGCCTGCACCGAAGTGATCGACCCTTTGGTCGTCGAGGTGATGCGCTCTTGCAGAGCGCCCATCTCTGTGGCGAGGGTGGGCTGGTAGCCGACGGCGCTCGGGATACGACCGAGGAGCGCGGAAACCTCCGAGCCTGCCTGGGTGAAACGGAAGATGTTGTCGATGAACAGCAGCACGTCTTGACCGAATTCGTCGCGGAAGTGCTCTGCCACGGTGAGGCCGCTCAGTGCGACACGCGCGCGGGCACCCGGGGGCTCATTCATCTGGCCGTATACAAGGGCCACCTTCGAGCTCTCGGGATCGACCTTGCCATCTTTCTCGACGATGACTTTGGCCTCGATCATCTCGTTGTAGAGGTCGCGGCCTTCACGGGTCCGCTCGCCGACGCCAGCGAATACCGAGAGACCACCGTGGCCCTTCGCGATGTTGTTGATGAGTTCTTGGATGGTCACGGTCTTGCCGACGCCAGCACCGCCGAAGAGGCCGATTTTACCGCCCTTCATATAGGGAGCGAGCAGGTCGACGACCTTGATGCCCGTCTCGAGCATCTCGATGGTCGCGGACTGCTCGGTGAACGACGGGGGAGCACGGTGGATCGAGGTGCGGCTAGACGCGCCGACAGGCCCTTGCTCGTCGACGGGCTCGCCGGTGACGTTCAAAATTCGCCCGAGGGTCGCTTTGCCGACGGGCATTTGGATGGGGGCGCCGGTGTTTTTGACGGCTTGGCCGCGGGTGAGACCCTCGGTCGCGTCCATGGCGATGCAGCGCACGGTGTTCTCACCGAGGTGCTGGGCGACCTCGACGACGAGGTTATCGTCGCGCTCGTTGATCGCAGGGTTGTGCAGGGTCAGGGCAGTCAGGACGGGCGGCAGGCCGCCGGGAGGAAACTCCACGTCCACGACGGGACCGATTACCTGGGTGATCTTTCCGTTGAGAAGCGCCTCGGCCATGGGAGTTCCCTCCTTGTGGGCAGATGTAAGCCCGAAAAACGGGCGGACCATGGCAGACGCGAGGGCACTGCTCAATGCAAAACGCAGGGCTCAATGCGGGGAAGGTCACACGATGGCTGCTCGAGGGGTCGCGCCGCTTCAGATGGCGCTCCGCCGCCTTTCTTGCGGGACACCGCCGGTTGCGGCTACCCTCTGAGGGTTCAGGGATGTGGCCGGCATGGAGGCGACGCCACTCCCAGGAAGAGGTGCATAGAGGCTGTGAGCGATGCGCTGGTCGATGCCCTCATCGGTCGAGGCGCTGTCACGCGCAGCCAGGCCCGGGCCGCACGAGCGAAGCAGGCGCAGCGCGGCGGGCGGCTCATGGAGCACCTTCTCGAAGCGGGCTGTGAGTCCGCTTCCCTCTACGAATCTTTGAGCGCCGTCACCTCTTCCCCCCTCGCCCCCCGCGAGGCCCTGCTGCGGCCCCAGATTCCCGTGGGTCTCGGGGTCACCCCTCGAGAGTGGCTCCGGCTGTGCGCGGCCCCCTTCGGCACTGACGACGACGGACACGTCCTGGTGGCCGTCGCCGACCCTGCGGACGAGCCTCGCATCGCCGAGCTTGATCTGCCCCACTACGTTGTGCACCTTGCGCCGGCACGTGACATCCTGGTGGCCCTGGTGCGCGGTTTTCCGGAATTGCTCCCGGCCTCCCCTTCTGTGGCGAGCTCCGGTGTTCCGGTTTCGAAGCCGCCCCTCCAAAGCGCGCCCCCGCCCAACGAAGCGACGGATGATTTCGACGAGGCCACGCAAGCGGTTGACGCTGCGACACTCTCACAGGCGAGCTTTTCACCTCCCGCGGGTCCGCACCCTTCGAGGAACGCGCCGCCCCCTGAAGACAACGCGGATGACTTCGACGAGGCCACCCAGGCCGTGGCTGCCGCAGAGCTGCTGCAGCAGGCGTGGCCGCCATCGTCGAGCCGAGCGCCCTCTCCCCTCTCTTCGGCGACGCGGCCCCTGCTGTCAGAGGAGCGAGAAGACAAGACCACCGTCGCCCAGCTGCCGCCGACACCTCCCCTGCTGTCAGAGGAGCGAGAAGACAAGACCACCGTCGCGGCACCCATCCCACAGAGTACCCCGCTCACGTTGTCGGGCCAGTTCACCGCAGCGTCGCCGATGGCACTCCAGTCACTCGTCGACACCACGGACAGAAACACGGACACAGCGTCCGCGTCCTCTGAAAGGCTGTTCACCAGCCGTGATGGCTCTCTGCTGGAGGCATTTGAACCCGTCACACATCCCGCGAGCCATCCGCCCGAGGACGCGGCTCACACGGAGTTCAACCTCGGCGTCCTGGAGAGTCCGCGGACGCGAGCGGCGAAACCTGATAGGGCAGTCTCGCCAGCTGCTGCCACACATGAGGACGTCTCTGCGGAGCTCACCCCATCGGTGCTCATCGACGACGCCGATGGCGATTTCGATGAAAAGACGCTGGCGGCCGAAGGAATTGGACTGTTGTCGAGCTTGGGCGGTTCTCTGCCGCTCCAACAGCTTCCCACAACGGCGATACCCGGGCCGATGACGAAAGCGAGGACGTCGAGAGTCTCCGAGCGCGATGGCAAGGGTGCGGGCCCATTCGAGGAGGACGACGACGGCTTCGATGAGCTGTCGGTGGGAGCGCTGCTTCAAGAAGCGCAGGCACGGATGTCGGGCGTCACGGGGAGGCCCCGGTCCGACGACGACACCGAGGCTCCTACTCTCGCCCCTGCCATCCCCGCCGTGGCGGTCGCGAAGATTGTGAACACGCAGGCGTCGGTACCGGGACCCGTGGCTCCGCCGCCTAGTCTTGATCTCGACGTCGTAGCCACTGCACCGGCGCAGATGGTGCGTCGCTCGGCGATCGACGCCTTTTCTGCAGCCGTGTCGAACGCCCCCGCCACTGCGCACGCTGCGGCGTCTAAGACCGTCGACGCGCCAGTCCCTTCCTCGTCTTCAAAACCTCGTTCCACCAGTGGCTCGTCGGCCGCCGCCGTCGTTGTCCGCGGGTATGAGGTCCTCGACGTCCTCGGGGCCGGTGGCATGGCGACCGTCTACCGGGCCATGCAGCGTTCAGCGGGCCGCGAGGTGGCGCTCAAGGTTCTCTCACCGCAGTTGTCGTCGGACGTGGCGTTTGTCGCCCGCTTTCAACGCGAGATTCGGGCCTCGGCGTCGCTGACCCACCGCAACGTCATCCGGGTATACGACTACGGGGATGAGGACGGTGTGCACTACATGGCCACCGAGATCATGGATGGCGGAACGCTGCGAGAAGCGATGCACGAGGTGGGTGCGCTGCCCGCGGCGCTCGCCGTCAAGTTCATGGAGCATCTGCTGCGCGGCATCGGCAGCGCCCATGGCAACGGCATGGTGCACCGGGACATCAAGCCGGGGAACTTGATGTTGTCGAGCGATGGCTCGTTGAAGATCGGCGACTTCGGTATCGCCAAAAGCGAGACCGACGAGAGCCTGACCAAGACGGGCGCGCTCTTCGGCACGCCCGCTTACATGAGCCCTGAGCAAACCGTCGGTCGGACCCTCGATGCACGCAGCGATTTGTTCTCCTGCGGGATCATTCTCTACGAGATGCTGAGCGGCGAGAATCCTTACCAGGCAGAGAATGCTTCCGCGTCGCTGCTGAAAGTGTCGCGTGCACTGACGCCCCCGCTTCTCCTCAAGGCCCCGGCGACGCCGCCCGTCGTACTCGACGTCCTCGAGCGATTGCAGAAGCGAGATGCGGCGGAGCGGTTCGGCAGCGCGACGGAGGCGCTCGCTCCGCTCGCCCCTCTCATCGAGGCCATCGACAAGACCTGGCCCACTCTCGTGGAGGACTTTG
>JBMTAX010000252.1:0-5354 GCA_049429145.1 Myxococcota bacterium | reverse complement strand
AACTGGTCATCGGAAACGGCTCATCCAAAATCCTGGTGGGCGATCCGGCCACCGCTCGGCGGCTGCTAGAACTCGACGAAGCGGTGCTCGTATTTCCAGAGGGCGCACGGGGAATCTCGAAACTCTTCAACCAGCGCTATCAGCTCACGGGGTTCGGGCATGGTTTCATGCGCCTTGCCCTCGAGACCAACACGCCCATCGTCCCCTTCGCCGTCATCGGTGCCGAAGAGCAAGCAGCCGCGATCTACGATTTCAAGTCGGTGGCCAAGATGCTCGGTTTCCCTGCACTGCCTGTGGTCTTTCCTCAGGTGCTGCCCCTACCCCTCCCCGTGAAATACCGCCTGTGGTTCGGACCACCGCTCCATTTCGAGGGCGATGCCGATGAGGATGACGACGTCATCGCCGGCCATGTCAAGCAGGTGAAGCACACCATTCAGCGCATGATCCAACGCGGCCTCGAGGAGCGTCGGGGAATCTTTTTATGAGCACCTCGCGACAGAGGCCCCCGAGCAACCGCAAGCCCCCCACGCCAAAGGCATCGACGTCGGCTCGGTCCCGGGCCGTCGTCACGGGCTCAGCGGGTGCACTTGGTCAGCTCCTCGTGCGCAAGCTGCATCGCACCCACGAGGTGATCGGGGTCGATCGCCGCCCCTTCATCGACCGCCCCAAGGACGTGGAGCACCACCGCATCGACCTGCGTCGCAAAAGCGCATTTCTCCTCGTCAAGCAGCAGCGACCTGACGCCATCTTGCACCTTGGGGTGATGCACAACCCGCGCAAGGAGATGGGTGCAGAAGCCTTCCACTACAATCTCGACGTGATGAGTCAGGTGCTGCGGCTTTGCGAACAACTCGAGGTGAAGAAGTTCGTCTTCCTCTCGACGGCGAACCTCTATGGCGCATCAGCGACGTCCTCGGGCTTCCTCACTGAGGAGGCACCGCTCCTCGGCGCGGGCAAGAGCCCCGGCTGGCGCGACCTCATCTCCCTCGACATGATGGTGCAGTCGTTCTTTTGGAAGCACCCCGAAATCGAGACGGTGGTGCTGCGGCCGGTCAATATCGTCGGCCCCCACCTGCGCAACGCGCCCTCGAAATACCTTCGCAAACGCACCATCCCCACCATTTTGGGTTTCGACCCGATGATTCAGCTCATTCATGAGCTTGACGTCATCGATGCCCTCGTGGCGGCCCTGCGCCCGGGTGTGCGGGGAATCTTCAACCTCACCGGTGCGGGGCAGGCGCCGTTGTCGAGGCTCATCGAAGCGCGAGGCGCTCGTCAGCTGCCGCTGCCCGAGCCCTTGATCAAACTCGCCGTCGATCGCGCGTTTCGCCTCCGGCTGTCGAGCTTCCCAGCCGAGGAGATAGACTTCCTCAAATACAGCTGCCTCGTCGATGGGTCCCGGGCGCATACCGAGCTGTCGTTCGCGCCTCGCCACAGCTTGCGAGCGACGGTACGCGACGCCTGAACTGATAGAGGACGGCGATTGATGCGAAGCGACGTCATGGCGTCATCTTCAGCTCCGGCATGACCGACAATCTCAGCGCCGTGTACGCCAAGCTGCCACCACAGACACAAGACGCCGCGGATCGTCGCTCATCAGCCCGTCGGCCCCCATGGCGAGCAGCCGGTCAGCGACGTCCTCGTCGTTGATGGTCCAAAAATCGACCCGCAGACCAAGGCGATGGCACTTGTCGATGAAGCGATGGTTGTCGAAGCGAAAAGGGCCATAACGCAGCGGGACCTGCACCGCGTCACCGAGAGATACGCGCGGTGCTCGCTGGAGCAGCCTCTCGGGCACGGTGAGCAGGCGGGCGATCTCCCGACGACCGCAACCGATCTGCCCCGTATAACCTGCGTCTCGCACCCAGGTGAGCACGTCGCTGTCGAAGCTGGTCAGCAAGACCTGCGGAGTGCGCTGACGCTCGCGCAAGAGTTTAACGATCAGCTCCACAAGGCGACGGTCGCGCGCCTTGATGTCGATGTTGAGGGGGAGCTGCGTGACCTCATCGAGGAGCTCATCGAGGAGCAGCAGCCTGATGCCCTTGCCAATGTGGGGACGAGCGCCAGTCACATCGAGATAACCGTAGCCGAGGTCCCAACGTAGCAGCTCGTCGAGACGACTCGCGCGAATGTCGCGAGGACTGCCCGCCATCCTGCGACCGTCTGGGTCGTGGGCGACGATGATGTGCCCATCCCGAGAGAGATGCACGTCGAGTTCGAGGGCGTCGACGCCGCGCTCGATGGCGCGCAAGAACGAGGGCAAGGTGTTCTCGGGGAGCTCCGCGGGTGCGCCGCGGTGCCCGTACAGTCGCAGGGGCGGAAGGATCTGCATGGCGCGAGGACTATAGTCAGCGAGCCAAAAGCTGCACGCCCTCCTTTGTGGCTGACTCGGTGACTACGTGCCTGCGGGGACGACTTGTGACCCATTGCCTCGCGCTTGCATCAGCGGAGTCTCGGGCGAAGCTTCTTCAGCATGACGGGCTCCCCCTCTGGGGCACCTGGGTCGCCTCGGGGGGAGAGGTTTCTGAGTGCAGCCTCTTCCTTGGCAAGGATCTTCCCGAGGTTGTTCTTGTAGGTGAGGTTCGTGGGTGACAGATCGATGGCCCGCATCACATGCATGGCCGCCTCTTGGTAGCGCCTCATCCTCGTGGCGAGCAATACGCCAAGGCGATTGTGAATGGCAGCACTTGTAGGGTTCTCCTCGAGGATTTGCCGTAGCAGCCCCTCAGCCCGCTCGCACTCCCCTCTTTGCTCGGCAGCGTTGGCTTCGTCGAGCATGGTCGTCGCCCGGTGAACTTGAGCCGACGAGGATACTTGCGAGAGCGCCCCCCACTCTCGCACCGCCTCGGGGTAGCGAGGTGCAGAAGGGTCGTAGATTGCAGCGAGCTTCGCGTTCATCAGCGCACTGGAGACGCGGCCGACCGCGAAGTCCCTCTCGGCATGCTCAAAGATACGGCTTGCCTTGCGCCGCAGCTCAAAGGGCACCTCGACAGGTGCGGCCTGTGGCTCGGCTGTTCCGGAGGAGCGTGGAGCGCCGTCGTCTTCTACCGGCGCGCTGGGCAACATCGAGAAGGCCGACAACTCGATGTACGAAATCGACCGAGGTGCGAGCTCGCGGGGCACCGCCACCGCGCCCGTAGAGGGCGCCGAGAAGTCCGCCGCGAGATCTTCGGAAGGAGCCCAAACGTCGTCGGGGGCATCGGTATCTTCGGCGACCGCCTGGCTGACCGTCTCCTGGGTCATGCTGGGTTCCTCAGACCCAAAAGGCGACCGAGGCGCGAGCAAGGTTTGGTCCCCTGGGTCCGCACCGGCGAGGGTGTCTTGTGGGGACCACGGCGATTCCGACGCTGCACTCCGCCCATCCACGCGCGTGATCTGGGTCTTCTCCTCGTGAATGCGCCCGTGCCGTGCCTCTTCACGAGGAGCGGGGAGGTGCGCAGGTCGAACCCAACCTTTGTCGGCCAATAACGAGAGGGTCATCTCGAAATCACCAGGCTCAAGACGCGACCTCTGACGGAGCTGGGCGGTCGTGAGGGTCCCGTCGATGATCTCGAGGAGGTGCGATTCGAATGGACTCAGCTGCCGGGCAAGTTCAGCTCCGTGACGAACCGCAAGCGGTACCGCGTCGGCGGCGAGCAACTCACGGATCGCACCACCGACATAGACCCTCGTATGCGTGAGCTCGCGCACCACGAGGCCGCTATCTTCGACCTGAAAGCTCGCGAGATTTTCGTCGGCGAGATCACCGAGAATGAGGGAATCGCTGACCCACAGCGCAGTGCCAGCTGGCACCAGCTCGTTCGCCTCGGTCATCTCCTGGAAGTCGACGGTCGGGGGGCTAGGCAATGGCGGGATGGCCCGCGTGCGGACTTCGAACCCAACGTGGGGTTTCTCTTCGCCATCTGCGGGAGTGACCCCGGTGAACCCAGACCCAAGGAAAGAGTCGTCGAGGATGAAATCACAGGTGGGACAGATCACTCGTCCGTGGGCGGCTCTCTGACCACATTTGGGGCAGCTCAAACCCACGCCTGCCTCCTTACCCTTGCCTTGCCTCGCCTCACCCATCATCTCAAATAACGTCTGGCGCTCTGAAAGTAACAAGCTCTGCGGCGAAGCGAAACGCGGCGCGATCGGCTCCGTCTCCCTCAGCGTCCGCGCCGTGAGTGTGCCTGCACGACCCGCTACAGCCACTCACGTGGCTCACGCAACACCTCAAGCAGGCGCGCCTCTTCGCTGCCATCTTCCGGGTGATGGTCATATTCCCAACGCGCGGTCAGCGGCAGTGACATGAGGATGCTCTCGATGCGGCCGCCTGTTTTGAGACCGAAGGTCGTGCCACGGTCGTAGACGAGGTTGAACTCCACGTAGCGCCCGCGGCGGAGCTGCTGCCAAAGACGCTGCTCCTCCGAAAAGGGCAAGTGCGCGCGACGCGCCACGAGAGGAAGATAGGCAGGCACAAAGCAGCGCGCGCAATCCTCGACGAAAGCGAGCAAACTTTCGGGCTCGCGATCGTGCAGATCATCGAAGAAGATGCCGCCGACGCCACGCCGCTCCCCTCGGTGCTTGATCAGAAAGTAGTCATCACACTGGTGTTTGAACGCCGGGTAGAAGCCAAGGTCGTGGCGGTCGCAGGCCTCTTTGTGCACGCGATGAAAATGCACAGCATCGTCGTCGAACAAATACGAGGGCGTGAGGTCGGCCCCACCGCCAAACCACCAGCCGCCGCTCTCGTCGCCGTCACCGCGTTCGAAATAGCGGTAGTTCGCGTGTGCCGTAGGGGCCATGGGGTTCTTGGGGTGCAGCACCAAGGAGACCCCGGTAGCGAAAAAGCGCAGAGCGCTCTCCCCGAGACCTTGTCCACCTCCCATGGAGCGCGCGGCCTCAGGAGAAAGGACACCATGCACCACGGAGACATTGACCCCGGCCTTCTCGAACACCGCGCCTTCTTGCAAGACTCGGCTGCGGCCTCCACCGCCCCCCTCGCGCTCCCACGTGTCCTCGTGAAACACGCCTCCTCCATCCAGCTCCTCGACGGCGCGGCAGATCTCGTCTTGCACGGACTTGACCATGTGGACCATGCGCTCGCGCATGGCAGTTGGGGCAGCAGCCATATCTACCTCCGACCATGAAACCGCGATGAGCGTGACGCCGCTGCGCAGACGCCTACGGAACGACGACGAGCCAAGGACACCACAGCAAGTTTAATCGAGTCCCGACGACGGGACATAGCGCGTGGGGTCAGCGACGCCTGCCTCTTCGAAGCCGCGGCGACGAAGCACGCAGGAGTCACAGCTGCCGCAGGCGAACACGGTGCAGCCTCGCTCGATGGGGTCGTAGCAGCTGTGGGTGAGCGC
>JBMTAX010000251.1:0-5355 GCA_049429145.1 Myxococcota bacterium | reverse complement strand
AAATGGAGCATGATGCGGCCGAGTCACATCGTGTCCAACAGAAGTGCGTGCTATCCCTCCGTCATGAGTCACCTCGCTTGTGTTGCTGGCTGTCGGGCGGTCCACGACGTCATGAAGCCTCTCTTCGCGTGCCCCGATTGTGGCGGCCTGCTCGACGTGGTGCATGACGAGACCACGTGGCGCTCTCGCTCGGCATCTGGCTGGCATCGCCTTCTCGCGGAACGTGCCGCATCTTCGTACCCGCTCGACAGGTCAGGCGTGTGGGCGCACCGCGAGTGGGTGATGCCCAGTCTGCCCGAGCGTGACGTCGTCACGGCCGGGGAGGGGCGTGCGCCGATGACGTCGGCCGAAGCTTGTGCGCGACGTCTCGGCCTGCGTCGAGTGCTGGTGAAACAATGTGGCCATTCGCTGACGGGATCCTTCAAAGACCTCGGCATGACGGTGCTCGTTTCTATGGCCCGCGCGATGCGTCGGAAGGGGGAAGACGTCCGGGCCCTTATCTGTGCCTCCACAGGTGATACCTCTGCGGCCCTGGCCGCTTATGGTGCCTTGGCGCAGTTACCCGTCGTGGTGCTCTTGCCGCGGGACAAGGTCAGCAAGGCGCAGCTTGTGCAACCCCTGGCCCATGGCGCACACGTCCTCGCGATCGATGGTGACTTCGACGCGTGTATGAGGGTCGTACAGGTCATCAGCGAACGACCAGGCATGTTCCTCGCGAACTCAAAAAATCCCCTCCGGCTGGAGGGCCAGAAGACCGTTGCTTTCGAGATTGCATGGGACCTCGGCTGGGCGGTCCCCGACGCCGTCCTGTTGCCGAGCGGAAACCTCGGCAACATCTCGGCCCTCGAAAGAGGCTTTCGCACCCTTGTCGATTTGGGTCTCCTCGAGCGAGTTCCTCTGCTTGTCGCATGTCAGGTCGCTGCGGCAGACCCGCTGTATCGCGCCTCGTTGCAGAACTTCACTGGTTTGACGCCGGTTCTCGCCGGGGAGACGAGAGCGACCGCGATCCGCATCGGAGACCCCGTGAGTTGGCCGCGCGCGCAGAGGGCATTGTTGCGCTCGCCCGGTGCGGTGGTGAGCGTGACCGAGGATGAGCTGCTCGCGGCGGAGCTCGCCGGCGATCGGGATGGGTTATTCGTCGACCCCCACACCGCCGTGGCCATGGCGGCCCTGGCGAAGCTGGTGAACGAGGGTACCGTCGCGCCGAACAGCACCTGCGTGGTTGTGTCCACGGCGCATGGGCTGAAGTTCACCGACCAGAAAGCGGCATTTCATTTCGCGCAGGACGATGGTCCGCACGCTAGGGCGTGGGAGGGGTTTCGCAATCCTCCGGTTGTCCTGAAAGCCGAGGTTGCAGCCGTGGAGCATGAACTCACGCGCCGACTCGGGAACTCGACATGAGACGCGCACGTTCCCACTGCTGGCTGATGGTGTGCCTGGCTCTCGGCCTATCGGTCGGTCGCGCCGAGGCGGCACTGCTCGAGGACCTCTATTCGAATCGGCTGCTTTTCGACGACCAGGGTCACCCACTCATCCCCGTGCGGATGATGGAGCGCCAGCAGCGGGTGGAGTTGTGGTCCGAGCAGCCGCTGAAAGTCGAGCTCATCGACGAGAACAACTCCCAAATGGGTGGACGACGTGTCGTCGTGCAGCGCCTAAGGGGAGCGCCAGCACCCGTCGTGGTGCATCAAGTTCTCGAGACCCTCGAGGAGGACCAGCGCGAGACGCGCGAGCTTACTGTCGATCGCTGGGAGAAGCGGGGCGTTCCCGTACGGGTCGTGCCTGTGGGAGGGGTCTACGGCGTTCAGGGGACGGTCGTCGACACACGTGCGCTCTTGCTCGTCCCACGGCGCGCCCTCGAACCCGCCGTACTCGAGCGATGGGAAGTTCGGCCTCTCGAGCACATCTCCTTGCGAGGGTGGCCACAGCTCACCGTCGGGGTCGAGGTGGATGGGGTTGCATCGCCTGCACTGGGTACTCCCGATGTGCCTGCCGTCGTGCGCGTACGGGTGGAAGACGGAGCCACCCTCTGGGTGCGCGACGTCGAACATAATGTTGGCTACGCGAACCACGGCTACGCCGATCGAGAGCTGCGGGGGGAAGTCATCGTGCTCCCCGACCGCTTCGGCACTCTCGCGGTCGTCAACATTGTCCCCGAGCACGTCCTCGTGGCCGGAATCCTTCCCTCCGAGATGTTCTCCACCGCTCCTCTCGAGGCGCTCAAGGCGCAGGCTGTTACCGCGCGAGGAGAACTTTTCGCGAAGATCGGTCGACGTCATGAGGGGGACCCGTACGTCCTCTGCAGCGAGCAGCATTGTCAGGTCTACAAAGGGAAGACCGCGGAGACAGACCGCACCAATGAGGCCGCTCGCGCCACGGCGGGCGAACTCGCCTTCGATGGCGAGCGGCTGGTCGACAGCGTGTACTCTGCCTGTTGTGGCGGGCACACAGAGGCCGCGCACTTCGTTTGGGAGCGGCGGGAGAAGCGCGCTTTGATCGGGCGGCCAGATGTCGTCGACGCCGACCCTTCCGCGAGTCCCTGGCGCCACCCGGCTGCAAGCGGCTCTTACTTCGGTCGACAGCTCTCCCATGGCGCCGCAAACTCCCCTACGCCGTCTCTCGGCCGGGTTCCACTCGACCTTCGTGAAGAGCAGGCGGTGCGGCATTTCTTGACGCTGCCACGGGAAGCGACCTTCTGTGGGCGTTCTAGCTTCAACCGCCGGGGGGATGCCTATCGGTGGGAACGGCGCTTCACCGTCGAGGAGCTCGACCGACTCGTCGCGGATCTCCCCGTGGGACACGTCCGTGGGTTGCGCATCGACGAGCGTGGCTCCGGCGGCCGCCTGCTCTCCCGTGTCATCGAAGGCGACGCCGGCACGACACGCATTCATCGCGCGCTGCCCGTGAGGAAACGCTTCGGCAACCTTCGCTCAGGGCTTTTCGTCATCGATGAGGAGAGAAACCAACGAGGGGAACTCCTCGCGGTCACCCTGCGTGGTGCGGGGTACGGTCATGGCGCGGGGATGTGCCAGCAGGGGGCAATCGGGATGGCCGAAGAAGGACATGACTACCGCACCATCCTCCGGCATTACTTCCATGGCGCTACGGTGAGGCGCGTCTTCTAGCGCGCCAGCGGTTGAACCGCAGCCGGCGCGCGGGGCGGAAACAAATGGAAACCAAGGGCTTGCCCGCGGTTGCCTGCCTGCGCTAACCATGACGTTTCCCGCGGTGGGGCGGGCCTGAGATGAGGGTCCCGAGACCCGCAGCAGGGAGAAGGTGGTGCACCATGACGAAGAGTGAGCTGATCGAGGAGGTGGCCCGCCAAGCCCCCGACATCTCGAAACGCGATATCGAGATCATCGTCAACACCATCTTCGACAGCATGACGGCCGCCCTGGCTCGCCATGATCGTATCGAGATCCGGGGCTTTGGTTCCTTTGTCGCGAAGCCCAGGCGGGCGCGAGAGGGACGGAATCCGCGCACCGGAGAGAAGGTGCAGGTGCCGTCGAAGTGGGTACCATTCTTCACCGTGGGCAAGGAGCTGCGTCATCGCATCAACAAGCCTATCGGCGCTGATAAGGCTGCGGAGCGACCCCGAGGGCCGGCGGTCGCTCGGGCGGTGAGCCAAACCGTGAAAGCCTGATGATCTGTGATCGCGGCGACGGTCACCTCGAAGATTCCATCTGCGTCGTTTCTATCCGCCACTCCCTCGGGCGAGGCCTCACGATACCCCCCCTATGCGCCCTGCGGTTGACCGGAATTCACGTCCACAAGGCAACGGCGGGGGCAGCGGCCCCACGACCAGTCTGATGGCAGCCGTCGACGTGGAACGCGCCGCGGCGTTCGCCGGCGGGCGCAGGAGTATGGGCGACCCTGTTTCTCCACGGAGGTGAAGATGGACCGAATGTACGCTCCTTGGCGCTTAGCCTTCATCAAGGGGCAAGAGACGGAGACGTTGCCATCTCCCACGGGCTGCATTTTCTGTGACTACCCCATCCCGTTCGGCGCGACCCTCGATGACGGCCCTCCTCCCAAAGGCCTATCGAACACCCGGCGTGATCGTGACCGGGCGCGCCTTATCGTCACCTCTCGAGAGCACGCCTTCGTCATCCTCAACAAATATCCCTATGGCAACGGACACGTCATGGTGGTGCCTCGAACCCACACCCACCGACTCGAAGACCTCTCACCGTCAGCGTTCGCCGCCGTGCACGAGTTGCTGCATGAGACCGTCGCTGCGGTGAGAGCAGCCTACGAACCCCACGGGATGAACATTGGCATGAACATGGGCCGCGCCGCCGGGGCCGGCATCGATGAGCACGTGCACTACCACGTCGTGCCGAGATGGAATGGCGACGTCAACTTCATGCCTGTTCTCGCCGATACCAAAGTCATCAATGAGGGTCTGAACGACACCTGGACCCGGCTCTGTGCGACTTTGCGTCGCCCGTCCGACGACGCTGCCTAAGCAGCGTCGCGTCATAGGTCAACGGTCACGGTGCCGTCGCTGTGTCCTCAGCCTTCGGAGGTGTCTCGGCCTGCGACGGCGCGGGAGTCTTCTCGGCGGCAGGGGGCACCGGGGCCGCCGAAGAGGCTTCGCCTACCGTCTCCTCAGGTCCGTCCCCGCTCCCGGCGCTCCCCGACGGGGCGACGTCTTCCCCCGAGGCAGTCGCGCTGTTCTGCACTCCCGTCGGGGTCTTGGCGCCTTCCGTCGAGGTAGAGCCGCCTTCGCCTGCAGTCTCCGACTCGCGCTCGACGTACATTTTGCGCAGGCCATCGCTCAGCATGCGATTGGCTTCCTCCATGTCGCCTGCCTTGAGGAGCTTCCGGGCTTCATTCTCGGTCTCAATCGCCTGGTCCTTCGCTTCGCCTTTGGGCAGCTCGCGGCGTCGCTTCAGGTAGCGCAGAAGTTTCCGTTTCACGAACTTGTCGTTGACCTTGACGGCACGTGCCGCCGTCAGCGCTTTTGTCGCTGCCGCAGTCGCTTTCTCGAACTCTTTCTTCTTCGCATCCTTGCGGCTTTGCAGCCGGTATTTGTCGAGTGTGCGGTCGTCCGTCCACAGCAGGTTCCGCGCGGCGATGGTCTCCTCAAGGGCGTCGCGAGCGGCGGCGTAAGCCCCCTCTGGGGACGACGGAGCCTCACCCACCGTGGCGCTCCCCGCCTCGGCCCCAGTCCCGGGGGGCGGTTCCGACTCGGCTCCAGCTGTGGCGCCCTCGGCAGCGGCCACACTGGCCACTGCAGGCGCAGCGCCGGCGTCGGCGGGGTCAGAAGATGCGGACGGTGCTGTTTGGGGGAGAACGTCCCCAGCGGACGGAACCTCTGCGGTCGCGGTTGCTGACCCCGCGCTCGTCGAT
>JBMTAX010000250.1:0-5366 GCA_049429145.1 Myxococcota bacterium | reverse complement strand
TGCGCTGAAGCGAGACCGCGAGTCGGAGCATCTCGTCGAGCCCGTGGGGTTTGGCGCCCTTCGGGGCGGCTCCCTGGCGCATCGATTGAGGAAGCACGTGCCACGCGATCGCGGCATGGACGTGTTGCTGTTGTTCGGCGGTCAGCCCCGGCGCGATGCGCCGCCACATCAGCCAGAAGGTGGCCCAGTTCTTCTTCTCGTTGACGTACTGCACGCCCTCATCGAAGAGCGACCACAACTCGGACACACGCCAATCGTCGAGCGGGGCGCCGGTGCCGGGGCGAAGCAGGTGCCCGGCCAACTGGAAGTAGACGCGCTCGTGGTCCGGGCTTCTTCGTCGCTTCTTTTTTCCCCCGACGAGCACGCCGAACAGCTCCCGGCAGACGGCGATGGGCCACTCATCTCGCGGGCCCAGGAGCGTCTCGAGGCGCGGCCGGGCGTTCTTGATAGCCTTCGGATCCGCGTCTTTCTTGCCTCGGGAACCATAGAGTTCCTCGAGGAGTTCCTTCGCCTCGTCGAGCTTCTTCACGAGTCCCGGCGCGAGCGCGGGTGCCGCGACAGCGCCTGCAGCGTCGCCAGCGTCTGCACGTGTGGAGAACTGAAGGCCCCAACTTGGCAAGTCGTCGGCGGTCATGGCGAGGCCCACCCGCAGCGTACAGACCTCGGTGATCTCGACCTGCAGCTTTACAGGGACCTCTTCGGGCGAGCGCAGGACAGTGTGCAACTCAGGCAGAGGGGCGAGACCTTCTGTGGCACTGGGCCGCAGCTCGCCCGGGCGTACACGCTCGTCCCCTGTCGAGGTGAAAATGTGAAAGCTGACCGGTCGACCAAGCATGACGCGAAAGGTGCGGTCGACCTCCCACGAGGTGCCTTCCTCCGCCCCCTGCGGTACAATACACAGCGCTTGTTCGTCGCCACCCTGCTCGCTGACGCCGATAAAGTAAGAGCGTGCCGAACCGCCTTTGATACGGACACCGAGGCCCGCGCGCACAAGACCGTAGTAGGCCGCCCCTCGCGCTACCGCTGCGTGTAAGGAACTCCCCTGCAACCTCTTGGGGGGCGCGCCGAACCACGTCGCGAAGATCTCGTCGAGGCGCGTACGGACCGCGGGGCTCTCGAACACGCCGCCGTTGAGCAACACCGCATCGGGGCGAACCACCCCCTGGAACATGGATGCGCCCGCTGCTGCTGCCGCCCCCTGATGACGACGAAGGAAGGCGGCGATCCACCGCGGGATCGCCGCATCTTGCGCATAGGGCAACGACACCTCGGTGAAGCCGGCCCGCTCGCGCTCCCGTGGCGACTCGTCGAGGCCGACACGCGGGAAGAACCCCTCGAGGAGCAGCTCTTCGGCTCGCGCGCGAGAGAGCTGCAGCGATTGACCTCCGCCGATGACGCGTGCGCCGCGGCCCACGAGGGCAACTCCATACGCCTCTGGAGGGGTTGGCCCGAGCAGGGCTTCCTTCGCAAGACGCGAGGCTTGTCCGAGTGCGCCCCACTGGGCAGCAGAGAGGCTGCCGAGCGTCCCGGTGAGCTCCTGCTCGACGTGGCGGGCCACCGCCAGGTCCATGTTGTCGCCGCCCAGCATCAGGTGGTCGCCTACCGCGATGCGCTCAAGGCTCGGGGGTTGGCCGGCCGAGGTATCCACCGTGACGAGGCTGAGATCAGTGGTTCCGCCTCCCACATCCACCACGAGCGCGACACCCACACCTGCGAGTGCCGACGAGAGGTCCGCCTCGCGCGCCGCGAGGAAGTCATACAAGGCCGCCTGCGGCTCCTCGAGCAGCCGCAGACGCACGAGACCGGCACCGTGTGCCGCTTCGACGGTGAGTTCCCTGGCAACCTCGTCGAAAGAGGCTGGCACTGTCAGGACCACCTCCTGTGCCGCGAGGGGAGCGTCGGGATGAGCATGGTCCCAGGCGGCGCGCACATGGGCGAGGGTGCGCCGCGCCGCCTCGACCGGCGAGATGCGCGGCACATCCTCGGGGGAGCCCCAAGGGAGGATTGCCGCTGTGCGGTCTACTCGCCCATAAGAGAGCCAGCTCTTTGACGACGTCACCGCCCTCCCAGGCACCTTGACCCCGTGGGCCGCCGCGAAGCGACCGACGAAGTAGCCGGGCTCCTCGGCAAAGAAGGGCAGCGCACCTGCCGAGGGCGCGAACTCTTGCGGCGAGGGCAAATACAGCGTGGAAGGCAAGTGCTCGAGGGCGGCGACCTCAAATGGGGCCACCACCTGGGGCACCGAGAAGACCTCGATGGACACGCGATCGAGCGGTGAGTAGGCGACGACCGTGTTCGTCGTCCCGAGGTCGATCCCCACGACGTAGCGCGACATGTCTCACTCCACTCTGACGTTGAACTCCAGCCGGTGACGGCGACCAGAGGCTGACTCGACGGCGGCGATTTCTAGTGTGCCCACCTCGGTCACCCGCACCCGCAATCGGGCTGGAACCACTTGCCCCACGTCGCCAGCAAGGGTCGTTTCGATGGGATCGAGCTCGGTGAGCTCTCGCGGCGTCGCCTCGTCGCCAACCCGATCTTCTTTTCGTTCCGTCGACGAGAAGAATCGGAAGGCGGCGGGCTCACCGACGACGAGGCCTAGCTCTCGCTGCAGCTCAGCCTCGCTTCCCTCTTCCATGCCGAAGGGCGCGACGCAGACGGCGTCGAAGCGCGGAGGCACACCGGGCACGGCGAGGCCAGCTCGCTCGATCCCGATGTAATAGCTGCGCGCGGTGCCGCCCTTGATGCGCACCCCTCGGCCGAGGCGCACGCGGCCGAAGTACGCCGCGCCCCGCGACACTGCGAGGTCTGGGTCGACGCCAGGGAGTACCTTGAGGGGCTGTCCGCCGTCGGCGGTGAGCCACCCGTTCACGATCTCGAGGAGCCGATCTCGCAGGAGCACAGAGCGTGTCACCCCGCCGTTGAAGAGCATGGCAGTGGGGTGCCGGAAGGCTCTACCGTCGTCGGCCGCCTGTCTTCCGAGGAAGGCCGCGAGGTGTCTCGTGATGGCCGCGTCGCTGGCGTAGGGGAGGCCCACCTCTGTGATGCCCATGCGCTTCGGAGCCGCTGGGCGGTCTGTAGCGGCGACGGCAGGGAAAAAGCCTTCGACGAGCACCGCGTTCAGGGTCTCTCTCGTCAGATCGACCTTTAACGACCCACCGATCAGCTTCTTTCCTCGCCCGGGGATGACCACCCCTTGTTCCGCAAGCTCGCCGTTCTCGAGAAGGCGTTCTTTCGCGCCACGGCAACCGTGGGTGAGGGCCCGCAGCTGCCAGTCGTCGATGTTCTTCCCCTCGGCCTCGAGCTGCGCTTGCAGCGTGTAGGCGAGGGCCAGGTCCATGTTGTCGCCGCCGAGCAGGATGTGGTCACCCACGGCAACGCGCTCCAGCACCAAGTTGCCCTGGTCTTCGGCGACCGTGATCAAAGAAAAATCCGTGGTACCTCCGCCGATGTCACACACAAGGACGACGTCACCCACCTCGACCTGCTTGCGCCAGCCCTCGCCGTGCTGCGCAAGCCAGGCGTACACCGCGGCCGTGGGCTCTTCGAGCAGCGTGAGCCGAGCACCGAGGCCCGCAGCCCGTGCGGCTTCTTCCGTGAGTTGCCGTGCCACCGGGTCGAAAGACGCGGGCACCGTGAGCACGATGTCCTGGGAGGCGAGGGGGGCGTCAGGGTGCGCGCTGTCCCATGCTTCCCGCAAATGCTCAAGATACCGAGCACTTGCCGTCACCGGTGAGATTTTCTCGACGTCGTCGGCAGCTTGCCACGGCAGAATGGCGCCGCGGCGGTCGACGGCGCCGTGGCTGAGCCAGCTCTTCGCGCTCGACACCACCCGCCCGGGTACCTGAGCGCCTCGCTCGCGCGCGAACGCTCCAAGGGCAAACTCGCGGTTTGGGTCCCACGGCAATGCAATGGCCCCGCTTGGAAGCTCGCCTGCCGCGGGCAGGTACGCAAAGGAGGGCAGCATGGGCAGGCTGCCCACTTCGCTCGCATGCACCACCTGCGGAATGGGCAGCACCGTGGGGTCGACAGCTCCCTCGGCCTCTGCCTCGATGAAGGAGAGCGTCGTGTTGGTGGTGCCGAGATCGATCCCGACGGTGAAACGGGCGGGCGTGTCGGTCGTGCTCATCACAGCTCCACTTCTGCCGGGGCCAGGACCCTGAGGTCGGGCTCACCGGCGATGGCTGGAAGGTTGACCTGGGTCACCCGCCAACCGGGGTGGGCGAGGGTGCCCTGGAACGGGGGCTCACCGCTGACCTTGCCGGTCAGGCGCAGCTCGCTTGGGTTGAAATCGCGCTCGACGACGATGCGCGCTCCTTCTTCCTCGCTTCGCACCGGCTCAAGGGCGAAGTATTGCCGCAGGACCTGTTTGCAACCGTCATGGACGAGGCGCGCGGCCGCCCCTACCTCCGCATCGGAGAAGCTCGCCACGTCCTCGGTCAGAAAGTCGAGCAGGCGGCCGTCGCGCTGAAAGATGGCCAGCACCTGCAACGCGGCGCGATGGGGGTCTTGGGCGAGCGCCGTCTGGGCCTTCGCGCGCGCGGCCTCAGCGTCAGCGATGGCGCGCTCAGTGGCGGCGTCAGCAGCGGCGGCTTTGGCTTCCGCCTCCGCGAGAGCCGCCTTGAGGCGCTCTTCGGCTGCGGAGGGGCCAGCTGGCGCTTGTGGTAGCGCGTTCTTCGCGTCGGGGATCAGCGCAGCAGGTTCACCCCGGAGCAGTCTGGAGATGCCTGCCGCGAGCTTCCCGTCGAGGAGAACCCGCAGGGGCAGCGTCAGTACGAGCACGATTCGGGCAAAAAAACCAAGGGTCTCCGAGGCCATGGCCCCTCCACAACAAGCGCACCCAGCCCCTCTAGCATCCGGATCGCTCAAGGTCGCGACCGGAATGCAGGTTGTCGGGTTCATGCCGGCTACCGCTGCCCGATCACGAACCCTGCTCGGGAAACGTAGCGGGCCGTGGGGGTTACGCAGCGCTTAAGGGCCTCTGCCTCCTGCTCCCCCAGGGGTAAGCGCAGCTTGGCCACCAGACCTCCGGGTGGTACCCCCTCCCCATGGAACTCCGCGCCGCCGGCACCGCCTTCGGACGAAGCTCCCGCTTCGGTCACCATCGTCGCCCCTCCTCCGCTTCGCCGCCCGCAGGCGCCCCGACGAGCCCTGTGGTCGTCGCAGTGGGCGTGCTCGCGGCCGCTATGTTCGTGCCTGCCTGTGCGACACCACGCCCTGGCGTAGGTGTGGGGCATCAGAGCGCCGTGGAGCCCGTCCCTCCGGTGCCGGAGCCGCAGCCCACGGAGACACCGGCGGGGGATGCGCCTGAGCTCGCCCCGCCCGTGCGTGCCGGTCCGTCTCCGCCGCGGCTGTCGAATCCTCCG
>JBMTAX010000249.1:0-5379 GCA_049429145.1 Myxococcota bacterium | reverse complement strand
AATAATTGATTCACCTTTTACGTCATGAGGTCGGCCTACAACATCGATGAGTCGACCGTTCTAGGCCTCCAATCCCCAACGCTCGGATTGGTGCAAAAAGCGATGCCTCCCGCGCCGACGCGTGCACCTGCGCAAGCGGAAACGTGGGAAGCCTTGGCCGACGCACGTGCAGACTTGGCACGAGCCCACGCGGCCTTCCTCGAGGTGCAGGCGAAGGCCCATCAGGCCTTTTTATCGACGCGAACCAAGCAGGTAGAGCACCTGGGCGCCGCGGTGCGCAGCCAGCATCACGGGGGATTCGCCCCGCTGCCGGCAGGGCTCGCTGCAAGCGCGCCATTGCACCTCGTACCACGGAGCCCACCGCCGTCAGCGAGGGTACGAACGCCGGACGAGAGCACTGCGGGCACGATTCCCTCCGGCCACACGGAGTCGCGCCCCATCGCAGTGTCGATGGAGGCTTCCCGTACGCGATCAGCCCCCCAGATCGCGCCTCCCTCTGCGCAGCCAGCGCGAGACGAGCGCCCCATCCCCGTGCGGGTTCCGCGAGGTTCTCGCGAGCGTCCGCTCTTTGACCGTGAAGCACTCGAACAGCTCGCGTCGGGCCGCATCTCTGACGTGTTCGGGCCCGCCTTCGCGAGGCAGGATGGGTTTCCTCGACAAGTGCGCATGCCCGAGCCGCCGCTGTTGTTGTGCGACCGCGTGCTCGACATCGACGCTGAGCCGGGGGTGCTCGAGCCGCACAAGACGATCTGGACCGAGAGCGACGTGCGCTTTGACAGCTGGTACCTGCACCACGGTCGTATTCCACCCGGCATCTTGATTGAGTCAGGTCAAGCCGACCTCCTGCTCATCAGCTGGATGGGGGTCGACTTCGAGAATCGTGGCGACCGCGTGTATCGATTGCTCGGGTGCGACCTCTCCTACTACGGTGAACTGCCCCCTGCAGGCACGCCGCTACACTACGACATTCACATCGACGGCTTCGCCACCCACGGGCACACGCGCCTCTTCTTCTTCCACTCCGACGCGCGCATAGGGGGCCCCGACGGCGAAGTAGTGCTCAGCGTACGCAACGGTCAAGCAGGCTTCTTCTCTGACGACGAACTCCGCGACTCCGGTGGCTGCTTGTGGCAGCCGTCAGACGTCTCCCTCGACGTACTTGCGACGCTTCCCCTCCATGACGGTCCGTGCCCGACGACGAAGTCGGAGTTCACCCGCGCTGACCTCGATGCATGGGCATCTGGCGATGCGTTCGCGTGCTTCGGCGAAGGCTTCGAGCGTGCCCAGACCCACGTGCGCACCCCATGCGTGCAGCACGGCGAGATGTTGCTCCTCGACCGCGTGAGTGAGCTGCAACATCGAGGTGGCCCATGGCGGCGAGGGTATCTGCGCGCGGAGCTCGATCTCACTCCCGAGCGGTGGTTCTTCGACGGGCATTTCAAGGACGACCCGTGCATGCCCGGCACCCTCATGTTCGAAGGGTGCCTACAGGCCATGGCCGTCTTCCTCGCGGCACAGGGCTACGCGCTCGACAAAGACGGCTGGCGATTCGAGCCGGGCAAGGCCGAGCAGTTCAAGCTGCGCTGCCGTGGACAAGCCATCCCCTCCTCGAGGCACCTCGTCTACGAGGTGTTCGTTCGCTCGCTCGAGGGCGGAGATCGCCCGAAGGTCACGGCCGACATCCTCGTCACTGTCGACGGACTCAAAGGCCTGCATTGCGAGCAGGTCTCCCTCGAGCTCGTGCCAGACTACCCGCTCTACAGCGATGCAATTCTGCTCGGCGCCGCGCCCAAAAGCAGCGGATGGGACGCAGTGGGTGGTGTGGGTCGTGACGATGACGGCACCATCTTCGGCCAGACCTCGCTCCTCGCCACCGGGATCGGTAAGCCCTCTGATGGTTTCGGTGAGCTCTACGCTGACTTCGATTTTCGTCGTCGGCTGGCGCGACTTCCTGGGCCTCCGTACCACTTCATGTCACGGGTGCGCTCCATCGATGGGCCGCCGCTCGGTGGGATGCGCGAAGGCAACGAAGCGGTGGTGGAGTACGACGTCCCCGCAGACGCCTGGTTCTTCGACGAGAACGGCGATCGCACCATGCCCTTCGCGGTGCTTCTCGAGATTGCGTTGCAGCCCTGCGGTTGGATCTCATCGTACGTGGGCAGCATGCGGAGCGACAAAGACCTCTGCTACCGCAACCTCGATGGTCGCGGAACCGTCCATCGTACGCTGCTCCCCGACGTCGGCACCCTGTCGACGCGAGCCCGCATGACCTCGATGTCGATGTCCGGAGGGCTCATCATTCAGCAGTTCACCTTCGCCGTGAGCGACCGCCACGGTCTCGTCTTCGATGGGGAAACGACCTTCGGCTTTTTCCCACCCGAAGCCCTCGCGCGGCAGGTAGGCATCGGCTCGACTGACGACGACAAGACCCGCCTGCAGGCCCCCTGCATCGCCCTTCCCGACGGGACCTCACTCCCCCTCGACCTCCAAAAGCGCCCCGAAAGGTTTTGCGGTGGCTCAGCGCGCCTCGCGGGCGACATGCTTCTCAACATCGACCGCCTCACAGGGCTATGGCCCGACGGGGGCAGCCGTGGGCTCGGCTTCGCCCGCGCCGAGAAGGACATCGAAGAGAGCGAGTGGTTCTTCAAGGCTCACTTCTTCCAAGACCCGGTGCAGCCAGGTTCACTCGGCATCGAGGCGATGCTGCAGACGCTGCAGGCGTTCATGTTGGAACGCGAACTCACTGCAGCACTCCAAGCGCCAGTGTTCGAACCGATCGCCCCTGGCGAGGAAGTGGTGTGGCGCTACCGAGGACAGGTGGTGCCCGAGCGCGAGAAGGTCGTCATCGAGGTCGACATCCTCGAGGTCAAACAGGGTGACCAGCACGTCGACGTGGTCGCGCAGGCGTGGCTGTGGTGCGATGGGTTGCGCATCTACCATGCGTCTCGCCTATGCATGCGCGCCCGTAGCACGCGCTGACGAGGGCAGCCCTGACGATGGCTACCCTGCCCTCTCCGGACTTGTCTCGACGTGTAGAGGAGCTCTCCGCACGTCTCGGGGCGGAGGTGTGGGCACAACCCATCGAGAAGGAGCTCTCGTCCCCGAGCGACGACGAGAACATGACTGCGGCGAGCCTTGGCCCGCTGCGTGGCCCACACTTCACCGCGGGCCGCCTCGCCGCACGGGCCTCGTTGTCGTCGTACGGCGTGCATCCTCATACGCTGCCCCGAGAGGGCTCAGGGGCCGTGGGCTGGCCACCAGGCTTCGTCGGGGCCATCGCCCATACGCCGGCGCTGGCTGTCGCAGTCACGGCCCCCACGACGAGGTTTTACGGCGTCGGCATTGACGTCGAGCGTGCCGATCGGTGCCTCTCTCCGGGCGCCCGTCGTCTCGTGGCGCGGCCCGAAGAGGCGGCGTGGCTCGAGGCACCAGCATGGCCTCTCCTCGACCCCTTGATGCTGCTGGTCGCGGCCAAAGAGGTCGTCTTCAAGGCGTATTTCCCGCACACCCAGGTGCGCCTCCGCTACCACGACGCTCGCCTCGAACCTTTCGGCGACGGTCTCCGAGCCACCGTGCTCCGGCAAGACCTCGCGCTGCCCCTGCAAATGGACGTCGCGATATATCCCTATGGCGACTACCTGGTGCTGGGCGGCGTCATCGTGCGCTGACCCCCGTCGCTGCCGAGCCGTGCCTAGGCGGCCTCGCGCCGCTGTAGTTCCACGAGTGTCGCGTAGCGCCCCCCCCGTGCCATGAGCTCTGCGTGCGACCCCTGCTCCACGACTTCACCCGCGTGCATGACCAAGATGCGATCGCAGCGCTCGATAGTAGAGAGACGGTGCGCGACGATAAGAGCCGTGCGGCCTGTCATGAGCGTCTCAGTGGCGATCTGCAGACGACGCTCGGTCTCGCGGTCAACGGACGCGGTGGCCTCGTCGAGGATGAGCAAGGGAGGGTCGGTGACGAGGGCGCGAACGAGGGCGAGCAGCTGCCTCTCCCCCAAGGAGAAGTTCTGCCCCCGCTCGCTTACCTTGCCGTTGAGACCGCCATGGCGCTCGACCACCTGCTCTGCTTGGCAAGCATGAATGGCGGCGTCGAGGGTCTCGTCGTCGACGTCTTCTCGGCCGTACACGAGGTTGTCGCGAATGGTGCCCGAGAACAGGAACACGTCCTGCGGCACACTGGTACTGAGCCGACGCACTCCGGCGAGTTCGAGTTCCCGTATGTCAACGCCATCAAGAGTCACTTTGCCACCGGTGACGTCGTACATGCGGTCTACAAGTTTGACGACGGTAGACTTCCCCGCGCCGGTATGCCCGACGAGCGCGAGGCTCTCCCCCCGGCGTACCTCGAACGAGATACCGCGCAAAATCTCGGGTCCCTCTGCATAGCGAAAGCGCACCTCTTCGAAGCGCAGCGCCTCCTCAAACCGAACAGGCCTCGCCGAGGCGGTCTCGCGGATAGGCTCGTCTTGGTCCTCGAGCTCATAAATGCGCTCCGCGCTCGTCATGGCGCTCTGAATGATGGTGTACTTGTTCGACAGTTCACGGATGGGGAGGAAGAAGCGTTCCAAAGCCGCGACAAAGCCGATGATGACACCGAGGGTAAGCCAACCCGCGTCTTGCAACCCCGCGCCCACGAGGAGCACCACCGCCACGGTAACGGTGCTCATGGCGTCGACGAACGCGTAGACGCCCGCATCAAGGGCGATAGCCTCTTGGTTCGCCACCATGTAGCCGCGGTTGTCATCCTCGAACGCGTCCTTGATGCGCTCCCCCTGCCCAAACATTTGCACGATGTGCATGCCCGAGAGGTGCTCCTGCAAGTAGGCGTTCATGGCGCTGAGGCGAGCACGCACCCTGCGAAATGCCTCCCGCGCGCGCTTGCGGAACCAATGTACCCCGAAGACGAGGATGGGAAGGACAGAGACCGCGGCGAACGCGAGCTTCCAGTCGTAGAAGAAGAGGAAGATGAGCGTCCCGCCGAGGTACAGAAAGTCGCCAACGATCTGCACGGCGCCAGAGGAGAAGAGTTCAGAGAGCGACTCCACGTCGTTGGTCACGCGGGTCATCACCCGGCCGAGGGGAACGCGATCGAAATAGCCGATGGGGAGTCGCTGTATCTTGGCGAACAAGCGTTGCCGCAGGTCTCGCACAGCGCCCTGCCCCATGCGCTGCATGAGCCAGAGTTGCAGCATCTCGAAGGCGGTGCTGAGCGCTACCGAGGTCAGGTACGCGCCTGCCCAAAGTCCGATGGCCGCGAGGTCTCGCTCTCTGAATCCGTCGTCGACAGCCATGCCGATCAGAAATGGCTGGCTGATGCGCGCCGCCAAGATGGGCACGTAGAGCAGGACCGCCGTGGTGAACAGTGACCGATATGGCC